>NZ_WHNU01000009.1:0-176363 GCF_009362305.1 Burkholderia sp. BE17 | reverse complement strand
TGCCTGAGTGGCTGGAGTTGCTTGAGTTGCTTGAGTTGCTTGAGTTGCTTGAGTTGCTTGAGTTGCTTGAGTTGCTTGAGTTGCTTGAGTTGCTTGAGTTGCTTGAGTTGCCGAGGCGGTTGAGGCGGTCCTGTCGTTCACGTCGGCTGCGCCGGCGTCCGCATCGGCCGGCTGCGCGGCCATCTCCGCGTCGAACGCGGCGGCCTCCGCCGGCTGCGCGGCCGCATGGCCGGCCACATAGCCCGCCGCGCCGGCCCATACCCCGGCCGTCGCGAAGCGCCGCACCGCGTAGCCGTCCGCGACTTCGTCGGCCTCGCGCTCGACTCGCGCGGCGCGCGCGTGCAGCGCCTTCTCGCCGGCCTTCTCGAGCTTGTCCTCGGCGGCCTTCGCCTTGCGCGCGGCACGCTGCAGGTCGGCGAGCGTCGCCTCGTGGCCGCGATGCACGTGCGCGGCCTCGCTCACCGACGCGTTCGCGGTACCGATGTGCCGGTCGAACGTGCGCGTGTCGGCCGCCGCGTTCTGCAGCGCCCGCGCCTCGCGCACGTCGTCGGCGAGCCGCGTCTGGATCGCGGCCTTTGCGGCGACCTGCTGCGCGAGCTGCGCATGCGCGGCCTCGAGCGCACGGCGGCTCTGCGCGGCGATACCCTGCTGGCGCGCGGCCGCGACGCGCGCGATCTGGCTGCGCATCTCGCGCACGCGCTTCAGGCGCGCAAGCGTGGCGAGCACGAGGCGGTCGTCGGCTTCAGACATGATCGTTCGCCAGCTTCGTCAGCTTCGCGAGCAGCGCGTCGAAATGCACGTCCTCATGCGACGCCTGCGCGCAGAACGCGCCGATCGCGTCGCGCGCGCGCAGCGCGAGATCGCCGAGCCGGTCGCTGCCTTCGCGATACTCTCCGATCTGCACGAGCAGCTCGATCTCCTGGTACTTCGCGATCAGCTCGCGCACACGCGCGGCCGCATGCTGGTGCACGCGGCTCGCGACGAGCGGCATCACGCGCGACAGGCTCGCGAGCACGTCGATCGCCGGATAGCGGTTCGCGAGCGCGATCTTGCGCGACAGCACGATATGGCCGTCGAGGATCGAGCGCACTTCCTCGGCGATCGGGTCCGATTCCTCGTCGCCTTCGACGAGCACCGTGTAGAGCGCGGTGATCGATCCGTTCGCGCCCTGCCCCGCGCGTTCGAGCAGGCGCGGCAGCACCGCGAACGTCGACGGCGGGAAGCTGCGCCGCGTCGGCGGCTCGCCGCTCGCGAGGCCGACCTCGCGCTGCGCGCGCGCGAAGCGCGTCAGCGAATCGACCAGCAGCAGCACGCGCTTGCCCGCATCGCGGAAGTGCTCGGCAATCGCGGTGGCGACGAGCGCGGATTTCACGCGCTCCATCGCGGGGCGATCGGACGTCGACACGACGACGATCGAACGCGCCCGCACCTCGGGCGACAAACCGTGCTCGATGAATTCGCGCACCTCGCGACCGCGTTCGCCGACCAGCGCGATCACGTTCACGTCGGCCTGCGCGCCGCGCGCGATCATCCCGAGCAGCGTGCTCTTGCCGACGCCCGACGGCGCGAAGATGCCGACGCGCTGCCCGACGCCGAGCGTCATCAGCCCGTCGATCACGCGCACGCCGGTCGGAAACGGCGTGTCGATCATCTGGCGCGCGAGCGGGTTCGGCGGATCCTGCTGCGTCGACACCCACGCGGCGCCCGTCACCGGCCCGCGATCGTCGAGCGGCCGGCCGAGCCCGTCGAGCACGCGGCCGAACAGCCCTTCGCCCACCGGAAACACATGCTCGCGCCCGGACGGCACGACGGTCGTCTCCGGCGACAGCCCGGCCACGTCGCCGAGCGGCGTGAGCAGCGTCGTCTGCCGCGAAAACCCGACCACCTCGGCGAGCAGCGTCGGCTGGTTCGGCGTGCGAAGTTCGCAGATCTCGCCGAGCCGCGCGCGGATGCCCGTCGCATTCAGGATCTGCCCGACCGCGTGGTTGACGCGGCCCTGCACCGACACCGGCGAGAAAAACGCGAGCCCCGCGTCGAGTTCGCCGACGAGGCGGCCGCGATCGAACGGCGCGCCGTCGTCGTCGCCGCTTCCGAACGGCTGCGTATCGTCGAGTGGCGCGTTCATCGCGCGGCGCCCTTCAGCGCGTCGCGGCGGATCGCCTGGCGCAGCGCATCGATCTGCAGGTCGAGGCTCGCGTCGATGCGCCCGGACGGCGTCTCGACCGTGCACGCATGGCGTTCGAGCTGCGCATCCTCGACGATGCGGATCTTCTGCCGGTTCGATTGCCCCGCGAATGCGCCGTCGAGCGCGTCGCGCATCTCGTCCTTGCGGCCGGGCGCGACATGCACGACCAGGAACGCCTCGTCGCGCACGAGCGGCGCGATCCGCGCCAGCGCGGCCTCGTACAGCTTCTGCGTGCTCATCTCGCCGACGATCGCGCGCACGGCCTTCACGACGATATCGGCCATCGCGTCCTTCATCGTCTCCATCGTGCGCGCGGCGGCGAGCGCCTGCGTGTATGCGTGCGCGGCCTGCTCGCGCTGCGCGCGGCGCATCCCCTCGTCGTAGCCGGCCGCCTGCCGCTTGTCGAATTCGCGCTGCGCGTCGGCGACGATGCGCGCGGCCTCGTCGTGCGCGGTCGCGATCACCGCGGACGCGTCGAGCAGCGCCGCGTATTCGCGCTCCTTGAGCACCTTGCGCTCCGACAGCAGTTGCAGGTTGTCGCTCGTGATCAGAAAAGCCAATCCCATGACGCAAGCCTCTCGGGAATCAGAAACAGGAACATCAGTTCGCCGAACTGATCGCGCTGCGCGCGGTTCAGCCAGTACGGCGCTTCGTCGTCGATCGCGCGGTTGAACTTCAGGCGCGCGCGCCGCGCGACCGCGTCGCCCGCCACGCCGATGAAATCCGCGAGCAGCCGTCCGCCGCGTGCGCGGATCACGACGGGCAGCGCGGCGGGATCCGCGCGCCACGGTTCGAGCGTGTCGGCGAGCGCGCCGAATTCCGGCGCGCGTTCGAGCGCGAGTTCCAGCGCATCGCCGCCGAGCCGGGCCGCGACTTCCGCGCGAATGCGCCGCACGGTCAGCGCATCGCGCAGCCAGTTGCGATGCAGCAGCAGCCCCGCATACGACGCCAGTTGCTCGAGCGCCGCGCCGGGCAGCAGCGCGAGTCGTGCGCACGGGTTCGCGAGGTCGAAGTCGTGCCGGTCGGCCACGCCGTTCGCATCGAGCAGGTGCCGCGCGAGCAGCTTGCGGCCGGCCGCGCCGAATGCGTCCGGCGAGCGGTAGCGCGCGGGCCAGTCGGCCGGCACGCGCGTCACGTGCAGATAACGGTCGGGCCGCAGGTTGAAGTCGCAGACGAGCGCGTGAAACGCGGCACGGCGCGCGGCGGGCGGCGGCGCGAGCGGCTGCAGCCACGGCAGCGGTGCGGCGTCGGGCCCGTCGCCCGGCGGCAGCGCATACGGATCGCTCATGCGCCGTCGCGCGCGCCGTCCGGCGTGCGCAGACCTCCACCGGCCGGCTGCGCGGACGCCGGATGCCCGGATGCCGGATGCCCGGACGCTCCGCTTCCGCCATTCGCCCCGCACGGCGCGCCGAGCAGGCCGGCCAGCCGCGCGCCGAACATCCCGCGCCGCGCGGCCGACAGCGCGATCACCGCGCAGGTCAGCAGGACCAGCGCGAACACGAGCCAGCCGAGCGGCGAGCGCAGCCGCACGATGTCGGTCACGGCGCTGCCGATCCCGTCCACGCGCGTCGCTTGCGCGGCGGCCGGTTGCAGGAACAGCGATACGTTGTCGTACTGCAACCCTTCGATGCTGTGCGCGACGAGATCCTTGACCATCGGCGCCATCGCGCGCAGGTCGACACCCGGCCGATAGCGGATGTACACGGCCGCCGACGACGGCTTGATCTTGTCCGCGAGCGGGTCGTTCTCCGGAATCACGACCTGCACGCGCGCGACGACCACGCCCTCGATGTCCTGCAGCGTGCGCGACAGGTCCTGCGACACGCCGTACAGATAGCGCACGCGCTCCTCGGCCGGCGTCGACACGAGGCCCTGCTTCTGGAACAGCTCGCCGAGGCTCGCATAACTCGGCTTCGGCAGCCCGTTCGCCTGCAGCACCGTGAGCGCCGACTGCATGTCGCCGTCCGCGACGCTGACCAGCCATGCGTTGCGGTCCGACGTGTCGCGCGCGTCGTTGTCCTTCGACGCGCTGATGCCCGCGTCGCCGAGCACCGCGACCATCTGGTTCGCATCGCGCTCCGACAGGCCCGAGTACAGCTCCTTCTGGCACCCGGCCAACAGCACGAGCAGCCCCGCGAGCAGCGCGCGCGCCGCCCGGCTGCGCCACGCATGCGCGCGCGGCGTCGAATCGATCGTCGTCATCGTTTGTCCGCTTCAGGGTGCGTGAGGTTGAATTCAACCTGCACGCACGCTTTCACTCCTGCGTCTTCAGCACGGTGTGCGTGAAGCCGTTCGCCGCCTGCGCGACCGACAGGCTCAACTGGTATTCCGAAATCGTGGTGGTCGCCGTCCACTGGAAATCCATCGCCTTCACCATCGTCATCATCGGATCGCTGCGGCTGTCCGCCATCGACGTCAGCATTTCGCTGCGATGCTTGTCGATGTTCGCGTACCGCGTGTCGAGATCGTTGCCGTAGGTGCGCAACCGCTCGACGAGCGACGACTGGTTCGCCTGCGCGGGCGTCATCTGCACGGCCGGCGCCGCATCCGCCGGCGCGCGCGACATCGCGACGCCCGACGAAGACGCCGCGGCCGGCGATGCGCCCGGCTGCATCAGCGCATCGAACTGGCGCACCTGCGCCGGATCGGATGCCGAGCCCGTTTGCTGCGCGGCACCCGCGAGCGCGGCCGCGCCCGGCGGCGCCGCGCCTACGCCTGTCACTGACATATCCATGCCCTCCTTGGCTGGCAGGCGCCGGACCGGATCGGTCGGGCCCGCCCGGAACAAGCCGGCCGGCACGCGCGCGTCCGCGGCCGGGCGCCCTTCGCGGGCAAACCCGGCGCGCGCCGTCGCGCGGCGCGGCCGGCGACCGGCTTCATGCGCGGCCGGCCGAGCTCAGGTGTTGCGCGACCTGGGCGTTCGCCGTCCCCTCCTGCGCGGTCACTGCGTTGCTGGTTTCGAACGTCGCGGTCGACTGCTGGACCTGGAAGTTGATCTTCGTCAGTTCGAGCTGCGTCTTGGTCAGGTCGTCGGCCTGTTGCTGGACCTGGTTCGTGTTGGTTGCACCACCTGCTGCCGAGGCACCCATGTTTCGCTCCTTAACGTGAACTTCATTCACCTTCCGGCGGCAGCCCCATGCCCCGCCGGCGACGTGAGCCGCCACACCGATGCGACGCCCCGCGTAATGCGCGCATCGCCTGTCTGCGATGCGCATGACCTGTCGCGGCGCTAGTGCGCCGCCTCCTTCGTCGATGCACCGGCCGCCCTGGCGCCCGCTTGCGGTGCGTCCGGCAACAGCGTCGGCCCCGGCACCGGCTGCGCGACCCCGGCCGCCGCACCGCTCGCGAGCGGCGCCACGGGCGGCGCCGGCGCCTGCTCGGGCGCGTTCGCCGACGCGCCGCCGAGCGGCATCGTGATGCGCTGGCCGTTGCGTTCGAACACGACTTCGTCCGCGCCGATCGACACGACGGTCGGCCCGCCCTTCAGCCGCGCGCCCTCGAAATAGCGGCTGCCGTCGACCGTCTCGATATAGCGCTGGTCGCCGTCGCCGGCGAACACGGTCGTGATCTCCGGAATGCCGGCCATCCCGCCGAGCGTCGTCGTCGAGCGCGGCGCGGCCGGATCGGCATCGCGCACGTGATCGACCACCTCGAGCGCCGGGCGCGCGTCCTTCATGTAGTTGCGGATGCGCGGCTCGATCTGCGCGCGCGCGGCCGCGCCCGTCAGCTCGATCCGGCCGCGGCCGAGATACGCGACCGTCAGCGCCGTATCGCTGAAATAGGTCTGCGCGGTCGCCACCAGATCGCTGACCACGTAGATGTTGCCGAGCGCCGCGTTGTCGACGCCCGCGACGATCTGCGCGACGCGTTCGCGCGCGGCCGGGTCGCTCACGTAGCCGGACACGATCACGCCGTCGTCGCGCGGCGCGACGGCCAGCTCCGGATACGCGTGCAGCAGCTGCTGCAGCCGGTGCGTGCGCGCGAGCACCGATTCGTGCTGCCACGGCAGGCGCCCCGACCACGCGACGAAGCCGTAGCCGAGCGCGCCGAGCAGCACGCCGATCCACAGCGCGACCAGCGCGATCACGAGCCGCCGGCTGCCGAGGCGGCGCAGCCCGCCCGTGAGCCAGCCGAGCCACGCGGCCTCGCGCGCGGCGTCCGGCGCGTCGGTTTCGTCGGGCACCGCGACGCTCGCCTGCGCGTGCCGCGCGATGCCGAGCCGGATCGAGCCGACCGTCACGACGTCGTGCGGCGTCATCGAGCGGCGGCCCGCGCCGAGCGGTTCGTCGTTGAACAGCACCGGCGCACCGGCGTCGCCGCCGTGGTTCTGCACGGTCACCGCGAGCGCGCCGACCTGCAGGCACACCTGTTTCGCACCGATCTCGCGATCGGGCAGGATCACTTCGCAATCGGCCGCCGTGCCGACCCAGTTCGCGCCGCGCGCGAGCGACATCGTGCGGCCGTACATCGGCCCGCTCAGGAAACACAGGTTCCACGGCGACGCGAGCGCGGCCGCGCCTGCCCCCGCGCCTCCCGCGCCGCCGGGCAATGCGCCGTCGCCGTGCGGATCAATGATGGTCGTCGACATGGGTGGTAGCTCCTGCGGTCGTCGCCGCCGGCTGCGACGCCGCATCCTTCGGCGGCGGCAGTGCGGGCGGGCCGAACTTCGTGCCGGGCAGCGGCTTCGGCGTCAGCGGCACCGCGACGTCGTTGTCCGGCGGCCGATACATCGACATGCCTTCCTGGTTCGCCGGCCTGTCGGCGCCCGGGTTCACGGGCGAGCCGTCCGGCGCGTACATCGACGCGGTGGTCACCACGCGCGGCGTCAGCAGGTAGAACCGCTCCATGTGGTTGCCCGACTTGTCGGTGTACTTGAACAGGTTGCCGATCAACGGAATGTCGGACAGCCAGGGCACGCCGCTCTTGTTCAGCTTCACCTCGTCGTCGTTGAAACCGGCGATCAGCAGGCTCTTGCCTTCGTCGATCATCGACTTGGTGACGATATTGCGCTGCTGGATCACCGGAATGTTCGACACGGCCTGCCCCTGCACGACGTTGCCGTCCTGGATGTCGATCGACATCATCACGCTCTGCGGATTGCCGGATACGGCGGCCGCGTTGCGGATCGCCTCGTCGACGATCATCGGCGTCACCTTGATGCTCGTGCCGGTCGTCACGCTGTACAGCGACGAATCCTGGTAGCCCTGCACCTGCACGTAGAACTGCGTGAGGTTCTCGAGGATCGCCTCGGTGTTGTCGAGCGCGAGCACCTTCGGTTTCGAACGCAACTGCGCCTGCCCCTTCTGCGCGAGCGCGTTCACGCGCGTGAGCAGGTAGTTGCGCAGCGAGCCGCCGATCGATGCGGTCAGCGCGATGCCGGTCGGCAGGAAGGTGCCCGTCTGCCCGGTTTCCGACGTGCCGACGCCGAACGTCAGCGGCGGATTGCCCGAGCCGTTGTATTGCGTGTTGCCGTTCAGCGGGTTCTGGCCGTTGCCGATCTGCACGTCGCCGTGCGTCGTGTGCAGGCGCCAGTCGATCCCGAGACTGTCGAGCGAATCCTCGTTGATGTCGATGATCGTCACGTTGATCTCGACGATGCGCGGCCGCTCGTCGAGCTGGTTGATCAGCGACTGGTAGCGATACATGTTCTCCGGCAGGTCGCGCACGATCACCGCGTTGATCGCCGGATCGGCGACGATCTGCGGCAGCGCGTCGCCGCCGCCGGCGTTCGAGAACGGCGAGAACCCGCTGGTCGCGCTGCCGTCGCCGGCATAACCGCCCGAACGCGGGCCGCCGGAGATATCGGGGAAATCGAGGCGCGGCACCGCGATCGTCAGCCCCGAGCCGAGCTTCACCTGACGCGCGGCCTGCCCGAGCGACGTGCTCGACGGCAGCGCGTTCGTGCCGCCGCCCTTGCCGAACAGCCGGCTCAGGATCGTCGCGACACCCGGCACGGTCACTTCCTTGCCCGAGCGGTTGATCGTGAAATCCGACGCCCAGCCGTATTTCAGCCGGAATGCGCGGATGTCCGCATGCGCGCCGTTCGCCGACGGATCGCCGACCGAGCCGACCGCCTGCCGCACGAGCTCGACGTAGCGGCGCGGGCCGGCCACGTACACGCTGTTCGCGCGGTCGTTGATCACGAGCGTGTAGCGCTTGTCGGGAATCTGCATCGCCTGCAGCGCGCGGCCGATTTCGCCGGATGCATTCGGCGGGATCGGGATCATCTGCGTCTGCGACTGATCGGCCGGATCGACGTACAGGAACGAGCCGTCGTAGTACCACGTGAGCCCGTAGGTCGAGCAGATCGTGTCGAGCGTCTGCTGCGGCGTGCCCGAGAAGCGGCCGCTGATCACGCCGTCGACCTTCGGGTCGACCACCGCCGTCACGCCCTGCGACGATGCGAGTTCGCGAATGAAGTCGCCGATCTTCTTGCCGTTCGCGACGATCGTGAACGGCTTGTTGCGCCAGCGCAGGTCCGCGGCGCGGGCCGGCTGCGCGGGTGCCATGCACAGCGACGCCGTGAGCAGCGCGGTCGCGCACATGGCAAGCGCGGCCCGTTGCAGGCTGCGCGGTTGAAACCGGATCGAGGCGACGCGTCGACGCATCAAAGGACTCCTGTGGAAGAAACGAACATGCGTTCCAGCGCCTGCTGCGCGAAGCGCAGCACTTCGCCGCCGAGCCAGCCCGACAGCAGCACGAGTGCGACCATCACGGCGATCAACCGCACCGCGATGCCGATGTTGGCGTCCTGCACCTGCGTGACGGCCTGCAGGATCGCGACGATGAGGCCCGTGACGGTGGCGATCAGCACGATCGGCAGCGACAGCAGCAGCACGAGCATCAGCGCCTGGCGCGTCAGGTCGAGGATCGTCGAGCTCGTCATTGCACGGCTCCCGGCACGCGCACGTCGGCGCCCGCGCCGACCGTGCCGTCGTCCGGCGGGTTCTTCACCCAGCCGATCGTGTGCAGCTGCACGTCCTCCTCGACCTCCTGGTACGACAGCACCGCCAGCTCGGGCAGCATCGGTTGCAGGATCGTCTTCACGTAGCGACGCGCGCCGAGCGCGACCATCACCGCGAGCCGCGCCGCGCCCTGCGCGTTGCCGTGGCCGCCGGGGCCGGCCGCCTGCGCGGCCTGCACGATCGCGCGCACCTGTTCGCCGATGTCCTGCTTGATCGCGCTCGACAGCGCGAGGAAATTGCCCTGTTTCGTGCGCATCACCGCGCTCTCGATCCGCTCCTGCAGGTTCTGCTCGAACAGCACGACCCGCAGCTGGCGCGTCGTGCCCGCATGACGGTCGGTAATCATCCGGCGCAGGTCGACGCGCACGAGCTCGACCAGCGCGATCACGTCGTCGGGTTCGTTCGGCGCCCACGTGATCAGGCTCTCGAAAATCACGCGCAGGTTGCGGATCGGCACCTGTTCGGCGAGCAGCCGGCGCAGCACTTCGGTCACGCGCTGCAGCGGCACGAGCCGCGTCAGCTCGCCCACGAGTTCCGGGTGTTCGCGGCGCACGAGATGCACGAGCGCCTGCGTCTCCTGGATGCCCAGCAATTCGTCCGCATGCTGGCGCACGATCTGCTCGACGTGCGCGGCGAGCGCGCTTTCGCTCGACAGCCACTTGCCGTCCGGCGCGGCGCCGTCGGGCTTGATCCACAACGCGGTCGCGAACGGGCCGAACGCCTCCGCCGGCTGGCGCTCAGCACGCTCGGGCAGCGGCGCGACGCCGTCCCACAGCAGCCACCCCGGCTTCAGCGCGCCGTGCGCGGCGAGCACGTCCTGCAGGTAGATCCGGTAGGTGCCGGCCGCGGCACCCTCGTCGTCGTTCAGCGTGATGCGCGGGAACACCGTGCCGATATCCGCGTCGACGCGCGCCTTCGCGCTCGACAGCGCGGCCTGCAGCTGCGCGAGGTTCAGGCTCGTGCGCAGGTCGTCGGACAGCGACACCGCGATCAGCGACGTGACGCCCGCCGCGTGCGACACCTTCGCGGGCTGGCCGTCGTCGGCCGCGCCGACGCGCCCCGCGATCTGAATCAGGTTGAAGCTCGGCGCGGTCGTCTTGTGCCTGATCTGCGAGAACGCGAACGCGCCGAGGCCGAGCGCGATCAGCGCGAACGACCATTTCGGAAAGCCCGGTACGACGAGGAAGCCGGCCAGCACCAGCGCCGCGATCAGCAGCGCGCGCGGATGCGCACCCAGTTGCTCGCCGAGCTGTTCGCCGAGCTGGCGCTGCCGCGCATCGCGGGTCGCGACGCGCGTCGTCACGATGCCGGCCGCGATCGACACGAGCAGCGACGGAATCTGCGACGCCATGCCGTCGCCGACCGTCAGGATCGCGTAGCGTTGCAGCGCCGCGCCGATATCCATCCCGTGCATCAGCGTGCCGACCGCGATCCCCGCGACGATATTGATGAAAGCGATCACGAGGCCTGCGATCGCGTCGCCCTTCACGAACTTCATCGCGCCGTCCATCGCGCCGTGCATCTGCGATTCCTGCTCGAGCTTCTCGCGGCGCTCGCGCGCTTCGTCCGCGCTGATGATGCCCGCGCGCAGGTCCGCGTCGATGCTCATCTGCTTGCCCGGCATCGCGTCGAGCGAGAAGCGCGCGCCGACTTCGGCGACCCGCTCCGACCCTTTCGCGATCACGATGAACTGCACGACGGCGATCACGAGGAACACCACGCCGCCCACCACGACGTTGTTGCCGACGACGAGCCGCCCGAACGCGTCGATCACGTGGCCGGCGTTCGCGTGCAGCAGGATCAGCTTGCACGACGCGATGTTCAGCGCGAGCCGGAACAGCGTCGTGAACAGCAGCAGCGCGGGAAACGACGAGAAGCTGACCGCCGACGGCACGTAGGTCGACACCGTCAGCAGCACCACGCTCACGGCGAGATTCAGCGAGATCATCCCGTCGAGCGCGGCCTGCGGCAGCGGCAGGATGAACAGCGCGACGACCGCGACGATGAACACCGCGATGAACAGGTCGGCGCGCGGCGACGCGCCCCCGAGACGCCGTCCGGACACGCCGCGGCCAGCGGAAAACAACCGCTGCCAGTCGCGGGGGAGCGCCTTCGGTTCTGCCATCGTGCCGGTGTCCTGTCGTCGTTATCGCCGGCTGGCACGGGCAACCCTGCCCCGTGCCGCACGGACCGTTGAATGGGACGAGTGTAGCGACGCGAACCGATGGAAAAAGGGATGCACCTCGTAGCGCGAAAGCGCGTTTCCCGGCGGCGATCGGATCGGACTACGAAACCCGGCGACGCGTTCGGGCACGCACCGCCGGAACCGCTTCCATCGCTCGGCGGCCCGCCGGCGCGTGCGTCAGGTCAGGGCAGAAAGCGCCGCGCGGCGAGGTACGCGAGCTGCGCGCGATTCTGCACGTTGAAGAGTTTTTCTAGCGAACGGATGTGGTGGCCGACCTTGTGCAGCGACGTGCGCAGCGCGCTCGCGATCTCCTGGTCGGACAGCCCGTGCACGAGACGGTCGAGCACCTGCTGCTGCTCGTCGCCGAGCGCGAAGCCGCGCATGCGCGCGATGCGCGCCTCGAGGAACGGCAGCGCGACGCGATGCACGGCGAGGCTCACGGCCAGCGCGCCGCCGATCACGCGATCGTCGATCCATTCGGTGCCGTGCGTCTCGGACGTCACGTTCACCGCGACGCGCAGGTCGAGGCGCGGCGCCGACAGGCTGAAGAT
Source organism: Burkholderia sp. BE17 (assembly GCF_009362305.1). Lineage (NCBI taxonomy): Bacteria > Pseudomonadati > Pseudomonadota > Betaproteobacteria > Burkholderiales > Burkholderiaceae > Burkholderia > Burkholderia sp. BE17. Next base: position 164,477 of record NZ_WHNU01000009.1, on the reverse strand, counting down.
CACGCCGCTGTTCATCGCGTGCGCGCGCAGATGGCCGGCGAGCGCCAGCACCTTGCGGTCGCCGCTGCCCTGCGCGGCCGACTCGATCTCGTCGAGCCGCCACGCGACCGGAAAGCCGCTCTGCCGCACCTGCGCGAACCGCGGGTCGCTCTCGTACAGCATCCCTTCGATAAACGGCTGCATGAAGGTCGCCGGCGCGAGGTCGCGCAGCAGATGCGCGCACAGGATGCGGCGCCCGATCATTTCATAGGCGCCGTAACCGAGCGTACTGAAACCGATTTGCCGCAATCGCGCATGGCATTGCGCGAAATCGGCCGGAGCAAGGTCGGTTTTACCGGGTGCAATTTGAATACCGGTAAAAATATCGCGATCGATTGCCTGATATTCGTTCGAATAAGCGGCGGCGGCCGCTATATCGGCTTGTGAAAACCACTCGACGCGTGGTGCGCCGTCAGCATGTGTCATGAGGAGCCCGCCCTTTCCCAATATGTGAAACTGCGCCCCGTCACGATCTGGTCTTTTCTTTATGATTTTCTGGTCGTCGTTATATGCGTGCGAATATGAACCTTTCGCTGCATTTAGTATTACGGCATATTACGCGCACACCGGCATTTTTTGTACAATGCCCCCGCGTTTCGTCAGGGATGACGATCGGCGCATATCAAAAACTAAGCTCGATCGCACCGCCGCGAATGCCGTACAGATTACGGCCGCCGCCAGGCGATGCGCGTCGATTCCGAGGGATGGCTCATGTCCGATATTGCATTGCAAGAAGAAGCGGTCGCCCCAACCTTTTCCCGCCCGTCGCGCGGGCTGAGCGCATGCGCGGACGCGCTGCGGGAGCGTACCGTGCAGGTCGTCTGGTGCGACGACGCCAAGCGCGGCGAAGTCGCGCAGCCGCACGCGCCGACGCTCGGCGTCGCCGATACGCTCGCGCATGCGCAGAGCACGGCCGAGCGCAACCGGATCGTCACGAGCCTGCTGCACCTGACAGGCTTCTCGACGTTCGCGTACTTCGCGCTCGAATTCGCGCGCGAGCGCGTCGAAAGTCTCTACCTGCACGAAGCGTTCACGCCGGCCACCTATCGCGGCGACTACGTGCGGCACAACCATCACGACGTCGATCCGCGCACGCTCGGCGCGCGCGTGTGCAACATGCCGATCGTGTGGGACCTGCAGCAGTTGCGCCGCGAACACCGCGAGCGCGACACCGGCCCGTGCGTGACGCCGGCCGCGCTCGACGGTTTCCTGCAGACGATGCAGGACGACGGGATGTGCAGCGGCATCATGTATTCGATGGCCGTGCCCGGCACGCGGCTGCATGCGTTCATGAGCTTTACCGCGCCGCGCCGCACGCGCGAATGGATCACGCCGGCGACGATCGAGCAGGCGCTGTCGATCGGGCTGTCGGTGCACAAGTTCGCGTCGCCGCAGCTGATCGCGACGTCGCGCGAGCGTACGGTCAACGGGCTCACGCCGTTCGAGCAGGAACTGCTGCTCGGCATCGCCGAAGGCGCATCCGACAAGGAGATCGGCCGGCGCCTCGACACCAGCGCGCACAACGTCGACTATCACCTGCGCAAACTGCGCAAGCGCTTCGGCGTCGCGAACCGGATCCAGCTCACGTACCTGACGTCGAAGCTCGAGCTGATCTGACGGCAGCGCGGCGCTTCGCGTCACGTGAGCGAGCGTGTATACGCACATGCCGGCCTCAGGGGCCGGCATGTGCGGGTTGCGGCGCGGTGCCGGGTCCGGCGCCGCTTCCTGGCAGACGATCCGCGTTACTTCAGCAGCGTCATCTGCACGACCTTGACGATCACGAGACCGACCGCGATCACCAGATAACCGCGCAGTACGGCCATCCAGATCCGCGTCGCGAGCGTCATGTTCTGCGGCTCGAGCGTGTCGAGCGGCGGCATGCGCCACGTGTCGCGCAGCGAGCGATCGACGCCCGGCTCGACGACGCGCTTGTTGCGGCGGATCAGCACCGTCGCGAGATAACCGGCAATCGCGAGCACGGTGCCGCCCACCAGCACGTCGACGATCGCTTCGCCGCTGATGTCCGGATACATCACCGACGCGGTCAGGATGATCGACAGCAGCACGAGCACCCAGATCACCGCGCCCGTGAACACGTTGAGCTTCGTCGAGTTGACCCAGGGCCCAAGCACCTGGCGGTCGTTGCACAGCACGAGCAGGAACACCGTCGCGCTCGGCAGCAGCACGCCCGCGAGCGTCTGCACGGCTTCGGTCAGCAGGCCGAGCGGGCTGCCCGGGATCAGCACGAGCGTGGCCGCGGCCGCGACGATGCCGAAGTACACGAGATAGAAGCCCTTCGCGTCGGATACGCCGCGATGCAGCGAATGGCGGATCTTGAACACGTCGCCGATCGCATACGCGGTCGACAGCGACACGGCCGCCGCGCCGATGATGCACGCGTCGAGCAGCGCCACCGCGAACAGCGTCGCGCCCGTGCGGCCCGCATACTTCTCGAGGCCCGCGATGATGCCGCCCGCGTCGGTGAAGTTGCCGGCTTCCGGATGGCCGCCGAACAGCGCGGCGCTGAAGCCGATCATCGCGACCGCGCCGACCAGCACGAATGCGATGCCGATCCACAGGTCGACCTTTTCATACTTCATGAAGCGCGGCGTGATGCGCTTGTCGATCACGTAGCTCTGCTGGAAGAACAGCTGCCACGGCGCGACCGTCGTGCCGACGATGCCGATCACGAGCAGCATCACGTCCGACAGCTTCGCGTGCGCGGGCCAGTTCGGCACGAGGAAATCGCGCGTCATCTGCGCGACGGGCGGGTGGATCGACACGAGCACCGGCACCAGCAGCAGGCTCAGCACGCACAGCCCGATCGCAAACCGCTCGAAGCGCCTGAAATCGCCGGTACTCACCGCGGCCATCGTCAGCGCGGCGGCCACGCACACGCCGGCCACCTTCGGCAGCCCGAAGAAATCCAGCACGAACGTGATGCCGATGAACTCGGTGACGATCGTCAGCGCATTGAGCAGGAACAGGTCGATCACGCTGAACGCGCCCCAGAACTTGCCGAAGCGCTCGAAGATCAGGCGTGCATGGCCGACGCCCGTGACCGCGCCGAGGCGCAGCACCATTTCCTGGTTCACGTACAGCACGGGCACGAGCAGCAGCAGCGTCCACAGCAGCGTCGTGCCGTAGTTCTGGCCGGCCTGCGTGTAGGTGCCGAATGCGCCGGCGTCGTTGTCGCCCACCATCACGATAAGGCCCGGGCCGATGATTGCGAGCAGCGTGCGCAGCCGCGCCCACCATGTGCCGCGCGCGGCGGTGTCGTGATGCGCGATCGTGCCGAGCGCGCCGCGGATGTCGCCGACATGGGCTTCGTCGAGCACGGCGCTGCGTTCCGCGACGATCGGTGGAGAGACGTTGGATGGCGTGGACATGATTTATTCCGTACGGCTAATGGTTATCCGATGAGCGTGTGACCTTGGGATGCGTACGCGGGGCCTGCCCGCAGGCAGCCGCGCGTGCGCATGCCGAGGCGCGCTCGGCGCTGCTTCAGCGGATCAACGATTTCAGCTGGTTCAACAGGCGGGAGAACACCCGCGGACGGGCCTCGAGCGTCAGCATCGCGTCGTAGTGATTGCGCGATTCCGTGACGTGCGGAAGGTTCGACAGCAGAAGGCCGAAGTTCATGGTCTGGCTCCGTGCGGCGACGGCAGGCGTGCCGGCCGCGTGGTGGGCGCGGGGCCAGTCCGGGGCCTGAACGACGTGTCAGGCTAGTCGGCCGGAGTGTCCCTGCGACCCGGGTTCAAAAGGGTCGGTGCGTGCAACGGGCATATGGGACAACTGTCACTGTCGTTCACGGCGGCTCCTGTACGGTGTTCCGGGGAACACGGTTGACCGCCGTCCGGCTTGCGGGCCGCCGTTCGCGCGCATGAAAAACGCATACGCGAACGCGGCCGCATACCAGGCGGCGGCATTTCCGGACGGCGCATGCGAAAACGCATCACGCTAACCGGCGCGAATCAGGGTGCACGTAGGGAGTTACTGCGGAATACTGCTGCGCGCACCGTTTGCCTGGGAGACAAACGGCGGCTTCGATGAGGCGCGGACGTCGGTCGCTCAGGCGGAAATTTCGGTCGAAGATCGACTACTGCAGGCGTCCAAGGCGGCGGCCCCAAGAGTGAAGATGCCGAATTCTATGAACCGCCCGAAAGTGAAGTCAACCCCTCCAAACCCCATTTCCCGAAATAAATTTCCCGCCTTGCGGCGCTGAAAGATTTGCCCTTGAAATGACGTACCGAAACCTTTCAGCACCTCACGAAGCGGCCACGCGCCGATGCATTCGAACAACGGCGGGCGCCCCGCAGCGCCCTCTGCTTGCCGAGCGCGTGCCGGCGCGACTCGCATGCCACATGCATCGTCTTTTCTGCGTTTTTTACTTGCACCGCAGCAAAAGTCGCGACTACAATCCGCCCCAATTCATCAAGGGAGTCCCTCCGTGGACACATGCTCTAGTTGCAGTTCGATGCCGGTCCAGGCCGGCCAAGCCATCGCGAGATAGCAGCCAGACGCATGTCTTTCGCCGCTAGCTCGCATTCGCCGGGTTAGCGCGCCTCCCCCCGGGCCGGTCATCGCCGGTTCGTCAGTCGCACGCTCCGTTATGTTCCAACCTCCGATCGCAGGCCGCGTCATGCACCCGCGCTCGATCATGTCGTCCGGCATCCGCCGGACCGGACGGAGGCAGCGTCATGTTCTTTCAATCGTTCGCGGTCAGACTCAAGCACATCGTGCACGTCGCGTGCGACCGCTCGTTCGTTGCCGGCCTCTCGCCGCTCGCCCACGCGCTCGGCAACTGGCGCGGCGCGGCACTCGCCCACATGCCGGCGGCACCGCGCCCGCTCGACTGCGTACTGGTCGCCGCAATGGCGGCCGCGGTCGCGCTCGCCGCGCTGCTTTGCTCGGCTGCCTCGCGCCTCGGCTTCGCGCAAGTGTGGCGCGTCGGCGGCTGGCTGCCGTAAGCCCTCGACGCGCGGGGGCGCCACGCGCCCTGCGCCGCCGCGCGACTGCCTCGCCACGCGTCCCGCATCACGTATTCTTTTCTTCAGTCTAACTAATCAAATCGCCAACGGAATCCGCATGAAGAACCATCTCGAACCCGTTCCGCGCAAGCCGCGCGTCAATGCGCTCGCCGCGCTGCTGCTGTCGTTCGCCGCCGCGCCCGCGCTCGCGCAATCGTCGCCGCCGGCCGCGGCCGAACCGGCGGCCGGCGCGAGCGACGCCGCCGCGCCCGCACAACAGGCCGCCGATGCTGCCGCGCCCGCTCCCACCGGCCTGTGGGAGCGCTCGAACCTGCTCGGCAACATGGGCGGCCTGCGCGACCTGCTCGGCGATCACGGCGTCACGCTGAGCCTGCAGGAAACCAGCGAGTACCTGTACAACACGTCCGGCGGCACGAAGCGCGGCGGCGCCTACCAGGGGCTCACGCAATTCGGCTTCAACGTCGACACCGGCAAGGCGATCGGCCTGCCGGGCGGCACGTTCAACGTGTCGGCGCTGCAGATCCACGGCACCAACGCCACGCAGCGCTACCTGCAGACGCTGCAGACCGCGACCGGCATCGAGGCGAATTCGACCACGCGCCTGTGGGAGCTCTGGTACCAGCAGTCGTTGCTCGACGGCAAGGTCGACGTGAAGGTCGGCCAGCAGAGCGTCGACCAGGAGTTCATGGTGAGCCAGAACGCGGCGACGTTCATGAACGCCACGTTCGGCTGGCCCGTGCTGCCTTCCACCGACCTGCCGTCCGGCGGCCCCGCGTATCCGCTGTCGTCGCTCGGCGTGCGGCTGCGCGTGAAGCCGGCCGACGCATGGACCGCGATGGTCGGCGTATTCGACGGCAACCCGGCCGGCCGCACCGACGGCGACGCGCAGGTGCTGAACGCGCACGGCACCAACTTCAACCTGCGCAGCGGCGCGTTCGTGATCGGCGAAGTGCAGTACGCGCTGAACGCGCCGCCGGCCGACCCGAAGGCGCCGCAACCGGCCGGCCTGCCGGGCACCTACAAGCTCGGCTTCTGGTATCAGTCGCAGCATGCGAACGATCCGCGCTACGGCACCGACGGCCTGTCGCTCGCGAATCCGGCGAGCAACGGCATTCCCGCCACGCATCGCGGCAACTACGGGTTCTATGCAGTCGCGGACCAGATGGTCTGGCGGCCGTCGGACGACAGCCCGCGCTCGGTCGGCGTGTTCGCGCGCGTGATGGGCGCGCCGGGCGATCGCAATATCGTCGATTTCGCCGCCAATGCAGGCGTGACGCTGAAGGCGCCGTTCAAGGGGCGCGACAACGACGTCGCGGGCATCGCGGTGGGCTACGCGAAGATCGGCTCGCATGCGCGCGGCCTGGATGGCGACACCGGCACCTACACGACGCCCGGCTATCCGGTGCGCCGGGCGGAGACGGTCATCGAGGCGACCTACCAGTACCAGGTCGCGCCGTGGTGGCAACTGCAGGCCGACTTGCAGCACTTCTTCCGTCCGGGCGGCGGCATCCCGAACCCGAACGCGGCAGGTGCGCGCATCGGCGACGAAACGGTGGTCGGCGTGCGCACGACGATCACGTTCTGACGCAAGCCACATACGAAAGCGGAAACGAAAACGGGCCGGACGGCCGCTTGCGCGACAGTCCGGCCCGTGCGTTCGTTTGCAGCGCGCGGTGCGCCGCCGTGCGTCACTCGCCGTGCATCACTCCCCATACAGCCCGAGCAGTTTCAGCGTGACGCCGTTGGTCCAGCCGAAGCCGTCCTGCAGCGGATATTCGCCGCCACCGCCGCCGCCCGTGCCCGCGCCTTCGACCACGTACTTCTCGACCAGCTTGCCTTCGGTTGCATACACATGCTTCACGTCGGACAGGAAACGCGTGCCAATGTCCTTCGCGAGCGCCGGTTCGCCATAACGACGCAGCCCGTCGATCGCGATCCACTGCAGCGGCGCCCAGCCGTTCGGCGCGTCCCACTGCTGGCCGGTATTCTCGGTTGTCGTCGCGAGGCCGCCCGGTTTCAGCAGCGTCTTGCGCACCTCGCGCGCGGTCGCCTTCGCGCGCTCGGGCCATGCGACGCCCGCGAACAACGGATACAGCGTGGCCGCCGTCACGCCGTCGCGCGGCTTGCGCAACTGCCAGTCGTAATCGCCGTAATAGCCGCGACGGTTCCACAAATAGTGGTTGATCGCGGCCGCGCGCCGCGCCGCGCGCCCCGCGAAATCGGTCACGCACGCGACGTCGCGCGTCACCGTGCAACCCTTCACGATCGTCGTCTCGAGGTGGAACATCAGGCTGTTCAGGTCGACCGGCACGATCGACGTCGTGCGGATCGTCGCGAGCGTCTTGCCGTCGCCGAACCAGCGCGAGCTGTAGTCCCAGCCGCTTTCCGCGCCTGCGCGCAGGTCGCGGTACACGTCGTTCGCAGGACGGCCGGGCGCCGACTTCGCGGTCGTCACGTCCTCGAGATAGGACTCGTCGCGCGGCGTGTCCCTCGCATCCCAGTAGCGGTTCAGCACCGCGCCGTCGGGCATCGCGACCACGTTGCGCGCGGCCTGCCCGCGCGGCGTCGTGGTTTCGCCCTGCATCCAGTACGCATGCTCCTTGCGCAGTTGGGGCAGGTATTTCTGGTAGACCTTGTCGCCTTCGGCCTGCGCCGCGAGCGTGACCATGTACGCGAAGAACGGCGGCTGCGAACGGCTCACGTAGTACGTGCGGTTGCCGTTCGGGATGTGCCCGATCGTGTCGATCAGGTGCGCGAAGTTGTCGAGCATGTCGTCGACGAGATCCTCGCGCCCCGACACCTGCAGCCCGAGCATCGTGAAATAGGTATCCCAGTAGTAGCCTTCGCGGAAGCGGCCGCCCGGCACGACGTACGGCTTCGGCAGCGGAATCAGCGAACTGTACTGCGGCACCGTTACGCTGGTGCGCGTGAGCTGCGGCCACAGCCAGTCGATGTGCTGGCGCAGCGTCTGGTTCGGCGGCGGCGTCACGCCGCCTTCCGGGGGCGGCGTGAAGTGCTGGCCGACGAACGCCTTCAGCGAGAAGCCCGGCTGCGATTTCTGTTGCTGATACAACTGCACGATCGTCGCGGGATCGGTATCGGGCGTCGCGTCGACGAAGGTCTTCTGGTCGGGATAGATCTGTGCGGTCTGCACCGCGACGAACAGGTCGCCGTAGAGCTGGCTCGGCGGCGGCGGCAGCGTGCCCGATGCGGGGCCGGCAATCGCGGCCGCGGCCGGCACGGCCGACTGGCTGGCTGCCTGAGCGGCGGCCTGGTTCGCATTGTCGGCCTGCGCGGCGCAGCCGGCGACGGCGAGATATGCAACGGCCAGTGCGGCGGCCCAGCGAAGACGCGGCGCGGGCAGTGCGAGATGCGGTGCGTGATGACGCGGGAAGCGAGATGCAATCGATGCGGCACGACGTGACGTCATGGCGTGTCCCCTCCTTTCGATGGTGAGTGGCTCGGCACGAGGTCTCGTTCGCGCGCGCGCTCGTCTCGATGGCCGTCGATCGATGCGCGTCGTGTTGTGTTGCGAGTGGGTCCGACTGTCGCATGAAACGCGCACCGCACGCAAGTTTCGCGGTCGCTGCGACCGGGCGATGTCATGTGTCGTGTCATGCGCCGCGGTCGTCTCTTCTTTCGCGCGCGGGAACAGGAACGACTGTTGCAACATGCGGAACAACCGGTGTCGCGCGTGACGCAACGACCACATTGTGGGCATAATGGCGTCTTTACCGCGCGCCCAGCCCATGTCGCCCGTCTTTCTAGCACCGCTCATCGTTGCCTGTGCGTTGTTCATGGAAAGCGTCGACGCGAACATCATCGTCACCGCACTGCCCGCGATGGCGAGGGACTTCGGGCACAACCCCGTCACGCTGAACATCGCGATCACGGCCTACGTGGTCGGGCTCGGCGTGTTCATCCCGATCTGCGGCTGGCTCGCCGACCGCTTCGGCGCGCGCTCCGTCTTCCGCACCGCGATCGGCATCTTCGTCGTCGGCTCGCTGATGTGCGCGGCCTCCAATTCCCTCGGCGTGCTCACGTTCGCGCGCTTCATACAAGGTGTCGGCGGCGCGATGATGGTGCCCGTCGGCCGCATCATCATCTTCCGCGCGGTGCCGCGCTCGGATCTCGTGCGCGCGATGAACTATCTCGCGATTCCCGCGCTGTTCGGGCCCACGGTCGGGCCGCTCGTCGGCGGCTTCATCACGACCTACCTGCACTGGCGGATGATCTTCTTCATCAACGTGCCGATCGGCATCTACGGGATCTATCTCGCGAGCAAGCACATCGCGAACACGCACGAGCCCGATCCGGGCCCGCTCGACTGGTTCGGCTTCCTGCTGTCGGCAAGCGGCGCCGCGTCGCTGCTGATGGGCCTCACGCTGCTCGACGGCTCGCTCACCTCGCGCTCGAACGCGATCGTCATGTGCGTGGCGGGCATCGCACTGCTCGCGCTCTACGTGCCGTACGCGCGCCGCAAGGAGCGCCCGGTGCTCGATCTCAGCTTCCTGAAGATCCCGACCTACCATGCGAGCGTCGTAGGCGGGTCGCTGTTCCGCATCGGCCTCGGTGCGGTGCCGTTCCTGCTGCCGCTCGCGCTGCAGGAAGGGCTCGGCATGAGCGCGTTCCATTCGGGGCTCATCACGTGCGCGTCCGCGCTCGGCGGCGCGATGAGCCGCTCGACGGCCACGCATACGCTGCGCCGCTTCGGCTTTCGCACGGTGCTGATCTACAACGCGGCATTCGCGGGGCTCGCAATCGCCGCCTACGGCGTGTTCCATCCCGGCATGGCAACCTGGGCGATCTGGCTGATCGTGCTCGTCGGCGGCATCTTCCCCGCGCTGCAGTTCACGAGCCTGAACTCGATGATCTACGCGGACATCTCGCCGCGCGACGCGGGCCGCGCCACGAGCCTCGGCAGCGTGGTGCAGCAGATGTCGCTCGGGCTCGGCGTGACGGTGGCCGGCATCGTGCTGCACGTGTCCCACTGGCTGCAGGGCCACCAGACGATGGTGTGGTCGGATTTCTGGCCGGCGTTCGTCGTGGTCGGGCTGTGCTCGTTCGCATCGATTCCGATCACGCGGCGGCTGCCGCCCGGCGCCGGCGACGAAGTCGCGCGCGGCAAGCGGCAATAAGCGGGAAGCACTTCGGTTCGCCGCGTTGCGGCGCGGCAAGTCACGACGACCTGTTCCGCGCGTGCGGCCTGGGGAAACGCGCGCCGCGGCATCACACGTCGCGCGGCAGCCTGCGAAAAACCGGAAAAACAAAAAAATCAGCGGACATCCACACGGGGCCGGTGCTCAGCCGCATGGATGTCCGCTCAGGGCTCCGGGTCTCCCGATGGGGGTTGAGAATCCCGGATTCGCTTCCTGCGTGCCATGGACGTATGTGCGTCGGAAGCGGAATCGTTGCGCGCACTTGTCGTCGCGCCATGTCCTGCACTATAGGGAAACTTGCGAAACGCATCTGTCAAGCATTGTCAGATGCGTTGCATCGGTGCGTCGCACGCGCGCGCCGCTTTCGCGCTAAAGTGATCGCCGACCGCCACCACCGCCGCCATCCCGATGCTTACGCTCTCGCCCGCCGCCGCCCGCGCGCTGCATCTCGCCGCACAGGGCCTGCTGACGCCGCCCCGCCGCAAGGCGACCAAGGCCGACGTGCTCGACACGATCCGCCGGATGGCGCAGTTGCAGATCGATACGATCCACGTCGTCGCGCGCAGCCCGTATCTCGTGCTGTTCAGCCGTCTCGGCGATTTCTCGCCGCAGTGGCTCGACGAGCATCTCGCCGAAGCCCGCCTGTTCGAATACTGGTCGCACGAAGCGTGCTTCCTGCCGGTCGAGCAGTTCGGCCTGATGCGCTACAAGATGCTCGATCCGTCGGGGATGGGCTGGAAATACGCGGCCGAGTGGCACGCGCAGAATCGCGACGAGATCGAGCGGTTGCTCGCGCGGATTCGCGACGAAGGCCCGGTGCGATCGGCGGACTTCGTTCGCGAGGATGGCGCGAAAGGCAACGGCTGGTGGGACCGCAAGCCCGAGAAGCGTCACCTGGAAGTGCTGTTCACGACGGGCGACCTGATGGTGTCGGAGCGCCGCAATTTCCAGCGCGTGTACGACGTGCGCGAGCGCGTGCTGCCCGGCTGGGACGACACGCGCGACCTGCCGCCGCGCGACGCCGTGCTGCCCGCGCTGCTCGACTACACGTGCCGCGCGCTCGGCGTCGTGCGCGCGGACTGGGTGGCCGACTATTACCGGCTGCCGCGCCGTTCGTACCGCGCGGAGCTGGAGCGGCTCGCGGACGCGGGCGACCTGATTCCGGTGCAGATCGACGACTGGAACGAGCCTGCCTACGTGCACCGCTCGCTCGACGCATTGCTGCCGGCCGCCGCGGCCGACGCGCTGCGCTCGACGGTCACGACGCTGCTGTCGCCGTTCGATCCCGTCGTATGGGACCGGCGGCGCGCATCGACGCTGTTCGGTTTCGACTACACGATCGAGTGCTATACGCCCGAGCACAAGCGGCGCTACGGCTATTTCTGCCTGCCCGTGCTGCATCGCGGCCGGCTGGTCGGCCGCGTCGACGCGAAAGCGCATCGCACGCTCGGCACGTTCGAACTGAAGGCCGTGCATGTCGAGCCGGGCGTGCGGTTCGGCACGGGGCTCGCGGCCGACGTCGCGAAGGCCGTGAAGAAGCTCGCGGCGTGGCACGGCACGCCGGAGGTCACGGTCAGGCATGCGCCGCCGGCCCTCGTGCAGGCATTCGCGCAAACCTGACGCCGCATGCCGCCGGCGCACTAGCCGAGCATGTGCATGCCTGCGTCGATATAGTGCGTGCCGCCCGTGATCGCCCGTGCGCCGTCGCTCGCAAGGAACGCGCAGAACGCGCCGACGTCGTCGATGTCCAGCACGTGATGCAGCGGCGCCCGGCGTGCGGTGTCGTCGAGCAGCCGGTCGAAGTCCGGCAGGCCCGACGCCGCGCGCGTCGGCAGCGCGCCCGGCGAAATCGCGTTGACGCGAATGCCCGTGCCGCCGAGTTCGGCCGCCAGGTACCGCACGCTCGATTCGAGCGCGGCCTTGACCGGCCCCATCACCCCGTAGTTCGCGACGACCTGCTCCGCGCCGAGATAGCTCATCGCCATCAGGCTCCCGCCTCGCGCCATCAGCGGCTCGGCGAGCCTCGCCATCCGGATGAACGAATGGCACGAGATATCCATCGCCAACGAGAAGCCTTCCGGCGAACTGTCGACCACGCGGCCTTGAAGATCGGCCTTCGATGCATACGCAACCGAATGCAGCACGAAGTCGATCGCGCCCCATTGCTCCGCGATCGCGTCGAACACCGCCGCCATCTGGTCGGGCCGCCCGACGTCGAGCGGCATCCGGATCGGCGCGTCGAGTTGCGCGAACAGCGGCTCGACGTGCGGCAAGGTCTTCTCCGACTGCCAGGTCACCGCGAGCGTGGCCCCCGCCCGGCAAAACGCACGCGCGCATCCCCACGCGATGCTCTGCTCGTTCGCGATGCCGACGACGAGCCCCCGCTTGTATCGCAACGTCATGCCGCCCCCCGTGTCGATCCGCGCCGGACTAGCGCGGCGCCGCGATCCAGCGCGCGATGTCCGGCCACACCGTCTTCAGCGTGCGCGACCCCATGAACAGGCCGATATGGCCGCCCGGCACGAGCCGGCTCTCGATCCGCGACGCGGGCGTCCCGAGCCGGTCGCGCGCGCCGAACACCTGCTCCGGCGTCGTGATGTCGTCGGCCTCGCCGGCAAGCAGATAGGCCGGGCACGCGACGTCCTTCAGGTCGAGCGTGCGCCCGAGCGCGACGAACGTGCCCTTCGCGAGCCGGTTCTCCTTGAAGATCTGCACGATCGCCTGCAGGTACCAGCGTCCCGGCAGGTCGATCGGGCTTTCGTACCAGTTCGCGAACACCTCGCGCTTGCGCAGGTATTCGGGATCGTCGAGATGCTCGTACAGGTCGACGTGCTCGGCAAGATAGTGCTGGTCGGGATGCATGTTCTTCCAGCCGCGCAGCATGAAGCGCCCGCGCATCAGGCCGCCGCCCATCGCAACGAGTTCCTCGTAGAACGACGTCGGATACATGTGCACCATCCGCTTGATCGGGCCGTCGCCCGCGTCGGTGTCGATCGGCGAGCCCGCCAGCACGAGGCTCGCGACCTTGTGCGGGAAACGTGCCGCATACATCGCGGACATCCAGCCGCCCTGGCACAGCCCGACGAGATTCACGCGGCCGCCGAGTTCGTCGACGCACACGTTCAGCTCGGCCAGGTACTGGTCGATCTCGAGATCCTTCATGTCCTCGGTGGCCGAGCGCCAGTCGGTCAGGTACAGGCGCGTCACGCCGTGCTCGCGCAGCGTCTGCATCAGGCTCTGCCCCGGCTGGTAGTCGGCGATCATCGCGCTGTGCCCCGCGTACGGCGCATCGACGATCGTCGGCAGCCCGTGCGCCGGCGCGGCCGAATAATCGCGAAGCGTCATCGTCCGCAGTTCCAGCAACGGCCGGTTCGCCGATGCCAGCGCCGGATGCACTTCGAAATGCAGCTTCTCCTCTTCCGCGAGGAAACGGAGATTGCGCGCGGCGATCTCGGAGCCGGCCGCGAACATCGCCGTGGCGGCGGCCATCGGCCAGAACATCGGCAGCGCGGGGGCGCTGACGGCGGGGGAAGACGTGTCGCGTGCTGTCATCGAAGGTTTCACCGGGTCGAATACGGCGTGGAAGGGATCGCGTCGTCCAGCACGCGGCGCGTGTGCCGCGCGATCATCAGGTTCTCGTCGGTCGGGATCACGCGCACCGTCACGCGCGACGCGTCGCTCGAAATCACCGGCAGGCCGGCGGCGTTCGCCGCGTCGTCGAGCGCGATGCCGAGCCACGCCGCGCGGCTGCAGATCCGTTCACGCACGCGCGGCGCGTGCTCGCCGATGCCCGCCGTGAACACGAGCGTGTCGAGACCGCCGAGCACGCCGGCCAGCGCGGCGAGTTCGCGAGCCGCGCGGTACGCGAACAGCTCGACCGCGTGCGCGGCCGACGGTGCGTCGCTCGCGAGCAGCGTGCGCATGTCGCTCGACATCCCCGACACGCCGAGCAAGCCCGATTCCTCGTAGATCAGATGCTCGACCTCGTCGAGCGAGCGGCCCTCGTGACGCTGCAGGTACAGGATCACGCCCGGGTCCAGCGCGCCCGTGCGCGTGCCCATCGGCAACCCGTCCACGGCCGTGAACCCCATCGTCGTCGCCACGCTGCGGCCGTTCGCGAGCGCGCACAGGCTCGCGCCGTTGCCGAGGTGCGCGACGACGGTCCGGCGCTGCGCCCAAGACGGATCGAGTCCCGCGAGTGCAGTCGCGATGTATTCGTACGAGAGCCCGTGGAAACCGTAGCGCACGATCCCCTGTTCGGTCAGCGCGCGCGGCAACGCAAACTCCCGTTCGAGCGCCGGCATCGTCGAATGGAACGCCGTGTCGAAACACGCGACCTGCGGCAGGTTCGGCGCGACCGCGGCGACCGCGCGGATCGCGTCGACGTGATGCGGCTGGTGCAGCGGCGCGAGCGGCGAAAGCGACGCTATTGCATCGAGCACGCGCGTGTCGATCCGCACCGGCGCGGTGAAATACGGGCCGCCGTGCACGACCCGGTGCCCGACGCCGTCGAACGCCGCCTCCCGCCCGACGTGAGCCGAGAACCACGCGTGCAGCGCTTCGATCGCGCCTTGGTGCCCCGGTCGCGCGACGGGGCTGTCGGCGAGCGTCGCGCCGTGCGCGTCGGCCACGAACAGATGCGGGGTGCCGTGCAGGTTCTCGACCTGCCCGTGCAAGCCCGCGTCGAGCGAACGATCCTCGCGCGTGTCGTAGACCGAGAACTTGAGGCTCGATGAGCCGGCATTGAGTACCAGCACCGGATATCGCATCGCGGCCCCGTCAGTGTGCGTCGGCCGCAACGGCCGGCGCAGCTACGGATGCCACCGTGGCACGCGCCGCCTCCGCGACGAGCGCCGCGACCGCGCAGCTCGCGAGACGCGTGCGTTCGCTGTCGGCGCGACTCGTCAGGATCACCGGCACGCGCGCGCCGAGCACGATGCCGGCCGCATCGGCGTTCGCCAGGAACGTCAGCTCCTTCGCGAGCATGTTGCCCGCCTCGAGGTCGGGCGCGAGGAGAATGTCCGCATCGCCCGCGACCGCGGAACCGAGATGCTTGAGCCGCGCGGCTTCGGGGCTGATCGCGTTGTCGAGCGCGAGCGGCCCGTCGAGCAGCGCGCCGGCGATCTGGCCGCGCTCGGCCATCTTGCACAGCGCGGCCGCGTCGAGCGTCGACGGCAGCTTCGAGCTGACCGTCTCGATCGCCGACAGGATCGCGACCTTCGGCCGGGCGATGCCGAGCGCGTGCGCGAGATCGATCGCGTTCTGCGCGATGTCGGCCTTCTGCTCGAGCGTCGGACGGATATTGACCGCCGCGTCGGTAATGAACAACGGCTTGTGGTAAGTCGGCACGTCCATGATGAACACGTGGCTCAGGCGCCGCCCGGTGCGCAGCCCCGTATCGGCGCGCACCACTTCCTCCAGCAACTCGTCGGTATGCAGGCTGCCTTTCATCAGCGCCTGCGCGTCGCCCGAGCGCACCAGCTCGACGGCGCGCGCGGCCGACGCGTGACTGTGCGGCGCATCGACGAGCCGATAACCGGACAGGTCGACGCCGAGCGTCGCGGCAAGTGCGGTGATGCGCGCCACCGGGCCGACCAGCACGGGCACGACGACGCCGGCCCGAGCGGCGGCGACGGCCGCGTGCAGCGATACCTCGTCGCAAGGATGCGCGACCGCGACCGTCACCGGGCGTAATGCGCGGCAACGTGCAATCAGCGCGTCGTACTTCTGGTGCTGGCGGAAATCGGTCATCGAATACCCCTTCGCGAGGATCACGTGAACGGATTCTGGTGCGGGACCGGGCGAAATCGTTTGACGCTCGTCAATCGTTTCAGGTGAAGTCCCGATAGCATGAATCCACACGATGACATTCGGATGGCCGCGACGCCCACTCTGCCATGCACATACGCGAAATCCGCTCGAAGATCGCCAGTACGTCGTCCACGCGTACGATCACCAAGGCGATGGAAATGATGGCGCGCACCAAGATGGCGAGCGCGCAGCGGCGCGCGCGCGAGTTCCGCCCGTATGCGGCGCGCATCGGGGCGATGGCCGAACGCGTGCTGCGCGACCGGCCCGACCACGTGTCGGCGCTGATGGCGCGACGCGATCCCGTGCGCCGCATCGGCCTGATCGTCGTCAGCACCGATCGCGGGCTGTGCGGCCCGCTCAATGCGCGGCTGCTCGTCGCATGCGTGGATGCGCTCGAACGCTGGGACCAGGCCGGCGTCACCTGCGAACTGAGCGTGATCGGCGCGCGCGGCATCGCGCCGCTGATGCGCCACGGCGCGACCATCGCGGCGCGTGCGAGCGGCCTGGCCGCCGAGCCGCACTTCGACCAGTTGCTCGGTGCGCTGCTCGTGCCGCTGACCGCGTTCGTCAACGGCGAGCTCGACGAAGTGCACGTCGCCTACAACCGGCTGACGAGCCCGCTCGCGTATGAGCCGCGCATCGATGCGATGCTGCCGGTCGCGGGGCTCGACACCGGCGCGCCGGCCGTTGCCGCGGAAGCATCCGACTATCTTTACGAGCCCGCGCCCAAACCGGTCGTGGACACGTTGCTGCTGCGCTACGTCGAGGCAATGCTCTATCAGGCCGTCGTCGAGAACTACGCGTGCGAGCAATGCGCGCGGATGTTCAGCATGCAGACCGCGACGGACAACGCCGATCGCGTGCTGCGCGAACTGCGGCACCTGTACCAGAAGACGCGACAGGCGCAGATCACCACCGAGCTGTGCGAAATCGTCGCCGGCGCGGCGGCGGTCTGAAGGGGGCACGCATGACGACATCGATGAGGCTCGACATCCTGAGCGTGGAAGCGGTGCTGTATGCCGGCGACGCACATTTCGTCGTCGTCCCGGGGGAAAGCGGGGAACTGGGGATCTACCCGCACCACGCGCCGCTGCTCACGCGGATCCGGCCCGGCGTCGTGACGCTCGTCGATGCGCCGACCGGCGAGCATCGCCGCCTCCTCGTCGCGGGCGGCGTGCTGGAGGTCAGCCGCGACGGCGTGACGCTGATCGCCGATCACGCGCTGCGCACGCCCGAACTCGACGATCTGCGTGCACGCGAAGCGCGGCATGCGGCCGACGACTGGCGCCGGCGCTATGCGCACGAAAACCGGCGCGCGATCGATTTCGCGTCGGCCCGCGCGGAACTGATGGATGAAATCCGGCGCTTCTTCGCGATGGCGCTGCGGCAACACGCGTCGCACGAGAAACCGGGCGGCGCCGGCTAGACGCCGGCTCCCGTGTCGCCCGCTCAGTCGCGCAACTTGCGAAAACGCGGCGTGCCGTCTTCGAGGTTGCCGTTGAACATCGCTTCCGGCCGCACCCACAGCCCGCGCGCATGCGGCCACAGATGCTCGTACACGACCACCGATTCCTCGGTTTCGGAATGGCGGGCGACGCCGATGTAACGGTACAAACCGCCCTTGTAGTGGCGATGCGTCGCGAGTTGTTCGGCTTCCTGTTCGGTCATGATGTGCTTCTCTTCGGCAAAAACGGAAAGCGCATATTGTATGCGCTGCGCCGCGCGTCAGCGTTTCGCGTAGATGTCGGGGCGGCGGATCTCCATCAGCCGCTCGGGATTCGCGGACGGCCCGAAGCCGACCGGCCGGTACAGTTCGTGCGCGTCGGTCGTCACGAGCATGATGCGGCGCAGGCGCTGCACCATCTCCTGCGCGAACACGTGGTCGATCAGCGCGCGGCCGTAGCCGTTGCCGCGTTCGGCCGGCAGCACGAACACGTCGCACAGGTACGCGAACGTCGCGTAATCCGTGACGAGCCGCGCGAAGCCGACGAGCCGGTCGCCGACATACGCGCCGAAGCACAGCGAACCCTCGATCGCCCGCTCGACCACATCGCGCGGAATGCCCTGCGACCAGTATGCGTCGCGATGCAGGAAGTCGAAGATCGCGTCGATGTCGAGTTCGCGCTTGTCGGTGGAAAATCTCAGCGTGGCGGGGGTGGCTGCGGGCACGTCTGTTCTCCGGTGGGGGGCGGAAGGCGGAGCATCGACGATACCGCGCTGCGCGGCGGGCTACAAGCGGCACCAACACGCCGCTGCTGCACGACAGGTGAGAATCCTCTTGCCGGACGGTGCCGCGCAACCACATACACTCACCCGGCAACTTGTACGGTAACCCGTACATATTCATCAACCGCGCTATATTTGTACGGTTATATGTACAAGTGAGGCAAATCATGCGCACGATTCATTTCTCGGATGCCCGCGGTAATCTGAAGACCGTCATCGACCAGGTTGTCGACGATGCGGACGTGACGCTCATCACGCGCCGCGATGCACCGAACGCCGTCATCATGTCGCAGGATTACTACGACAGCCTGATGGAGACGGTTCACTTGCTGCGCTCGCCGGCCAACGTCGCCCATCTCGAACGTTCGATCGCGCAACTGCGCAAGGGCAAGGCGAAAGAACGCAAGCTCGCCGAGGATGGTGAATGAGCGTACGCCGCGTGCTCGTTACTTCCGACGCGTGGGACGACTATGTCTATTGGCAGGAGCGGGATCGCAAGACGCTCAAGCGCATCAACCAGCTCATTCGTGAAGCCCAGCGAACGCCGTTCGAAGGCATCGGCAAACCCGAACCTTTGAAGGCCAATCTCTCCGGCTTCTGGTCGCGCCGTATCGACGACACGAACCGCCTGGTCTACGAGGCTGACGACCTTCAGATCAGCATCGTGTCCTGTCGCTATCACTACGAGTAGCTCCCCCGAAGCACCACCCTCTCTGCCTGCCTCACGGCGCCGGCAGCGCCCGATCGGCCTTGCAACGCTTCAGCGGAAACGGCCGGGCTTTCGTGCGTCGCGCGCCGGCCGGTAACGCTCGCGGCACTCACCCGCTTAACGGCACACGCATTTCGGTGGATGATGTAGCCCGTGCCGGCCTTTCACAATCGCGCTCGCGTCCGCGACGCTGCCGGCCGAAGCGGACGATGCGAAGAAGCTGCTCGACTTTCTCGCGTCGCCGCAGGCGCAGCCGGTCGTGCAGGCGACGGGCCTCGATTCGGTGACAATGTCGCCTGCTCCATAAACTCGTCACGTCGTGTCATGCCCTACCGCCTCATCGCCTTCGACTTCGACGGCACGCTCGCCGATTCGCTCGACTGTTTTCTCGCGGCGCTGTCGGAAGCGTCGCGCCTGCACGGCTTTCGCGACGCCACGCCCGAGC
This sequence comes from Burkholderia sp. BE17, assembly GCF_009362305.1. Taxonomy (NCBI): domain Bacteria; kingdom Pseudomonadati; phylum Pseudomonadota; class Betaproteobacteria; order Burkholderiales; family Burkholderiaceae; genus Burkholderia; species Burkholderia sp. BE17. The sequence goes on along the minus strand of NZ_WHNU01000009.1, from coordinate 145,097 downwards.
TGCGCCCGGCGCTGCGCGGCATGTCGGCGCGCGACATCATCCGCTCGCTCGACGTGCCGATGTGGAAAGTGCCGCGCGTGACGATCGACATGCGCCGCCTGATGCGGCCGCGCGTCGCGCAAGTGATGCTGTTCCCCGGCGTCGACGAAACGTTCGCCGCGCTCGCCGCGCGCGGCATCCGCATCGCGATCGCGACGTCGAACAGCGAGGACATCGTGCGCGATCGGCTCGGCCCGCATGCCAGCGGCCGCGTCGATACCTTCGCGTGCGGCATTCCGCTGTTCGGCAAGGCACGGCGTCTGCGCGCGCTCGTTCGCGAGGCCGGCGTGCGCGCCGATGAAGTGCTGTACGTCGGCGACGAAATCCGCGATGCCGACGCGGCACGACGCGCGCACATCGCATTCCAGGGTGTCGCGTGGGGCTACACCGCACCCGACGCATTGCAGGCGCATTGCGCGACGCCGTTGCTGCCACGCCTCGATGCACTGCTCGATCGCGTGTGACGCTTTCGAGCGAATCGCACGCTCGAATCCGCACGTCGCTCGATGCACACGACACTACAACAACCGCACGACGATGAAATGCAGATGACACGCACGTGCATCCCACACGCCGCATCCACGCAAAAATTGCCGCCACTACGCGTGCACCAGGTACGCAATACCGGTACGCGCACCTGCCAATCGATGCGTCTTACCAACCGTTACACAAACCACAGCGCGGTTGCACCTGCTACCCGACCGCTCTCCTAGAATCAGTCGGGCCGGGAAACACTTCGACCGGCGCCGCGGCAGAGCGGCGGTCGAATCCGGCCCGGGCGCGCCCGGTCTCTCGCACAGCTACGGATCACGTCATCCGTTTTTTAACCAGAGCCCCGATCGAAAGGAGGTCCCATGAACCGCTTTCCCCACATCTCGCGCCTTGCCTTGTCTGCCGCCGGCCTGCTTCTCGTCGCCGTGACCGCGACCGCACAAACCGCGCAACCGGCGCCCGCAGCACCCGCCGCGCCGGCCGCTGCCGCGCCGCGCATCCACGAAGCCGACCAGGCCTTCATCACGGACGGCACGAAAACCGTGTCGACGCAGCACGACGCAGCACGCATCGCCGATTCGCGCACGTCGGACAGCCAGGTGAAGGCCTTCGCGCAACGCGTGTCGACCGAAGATGAAAAGATCATCCAGGCGATGCGCGCCGCAAGCCCGCGCGGCGTCGACGTGCCGGCCAACGACCCCGACACGGCCGTGCTGAACAGCATCAAGAGCCTGCGCGGCGCCGAGTTCGACAAGGCGTATATCGAGCAGGTCGCGCTCGCCGGCGAGCAAAAGGCGATCTCGGCCTTCCAGGCGGAAATCGCCGAGGGCCGCGACACGAAGCTGAAGGAAGTCGCACGCCAGGCGCTGCCGATCCTGCAGAAGCACTACGCGGACGCGCAGAAACTCGCGGAGCGTCACCACCTCGCATCGGCGCAGTAACGATGCAGCGCCGCGCCTCGTGCGCGGCGCACCGCTTCCCCTGTCGTCGCGCAGCCGCCTCCCCTGCCGGCAGCGCGATGCACGTCTGACCAGCCGACCCGCGAATACGCGCGCCGCACGTCACGCGTTATGCGTTACGTCGCGAGCTTCGCCATCAACCGCTCATGCACGTCCGGCCATTCTTCGTCGATGATGCTGAAGCGCACCGAATTGCGCTTGCGGCCGTCCGGCATGATCCGTTCGTGGCGCACGATCCCTTCCTGCTTCGCGCCGAGCCGCAGAATCGCCGCGCGCGATTTCTCGTTCAGCTCATCGGTCGTGAACTGCACGCGCACGCAGTGCAGCGTGTCGAACGCATAGGTCAATAGCAGCCACTTCGCCTCGGTATTCGCGCGCGTGCGCTGCGCCGATTCGCCCAGCCACGTATGGCCGATCTCGAGCTTGCGATTCTTGCGATCGATCTTCCAGAAACGCGTGCTGCCGATCACGCGGCCCGACGCGCGATCGACGATCGCAAACGGCATCACGGTGCCGGTCGCGCGCCCCTGCAATGCCATGTCGATATAGGCGTCGATCGTCTCCGCACTCGGCACGACCGTTACCTTCAGGTTCCACAACTGGCCGTCGGATGCGGCATCGAGCAGCGCCTGCCGGTCGGATGCTTCGAGCGGCCGCAGTTCGATGCGCTCGCCGGTGAGGGTCGGTTGTTCGATGGAAGGCGAGGCGTCGGTCATCACAGGGTTCCGAAAAGCAAGGACGATGGCGGCGAAACAGCCATCATACGGCGCCGCTAGCCGAGGTGCGCGGCGAGCCGGCGGCGGATCGCCTTCGCCTCGCCGCGCAGCGCGTCGGCGAACGCATCGACGAGCAGGTTCTTCGGCCGGTGCTCGGGCACGATCATGCTGACCCGATACGGGAACGACCGCGTGAGCGGCCGCACGTGCAGGTCGCGCCCGACGAAATCGAGCGCGGTCAGCGGATTGACGATCGCGGCGCCGAGCCCCTGCCGCACGAACGCGCACACCGACACGGCCGACGGCGTGTCGACCACCGAGCGCGGCGCGACGCCCAACTGCGCAAACGCCTCGTCGATCAGGATGCGGTACGGATCGTTCAGCGACAGGCTCACGAACGGGCGATCGGCGAGATCCAGCAGGTCGATCGCGTCCTGCGCGAGCAGCGGATGGCCGTCGGGCAGCACGCACACTTCATCGACTTCGAGCAGCGGCGTAAGCAGCGTGCCGGCCGGCGCAACGTCGTGCTCGGTCAGCCCGAGGTCGTAACGCTGCGCGGTCAGCCACTCCTCGAGCACCGGCGATTCCTGCGTCGCGACCGACACGCTGACGCCCGCGTGGGCCACGTGAAAGCGCCGGCATGCGCCGGGCAGGATCGCGTGCGAGAACGCCGGCAGCGCGATCACCGAAAGCTGGCCGTCGCGAAACTCGCGCAAGCGCGCGGCCGTCGCGGCGACGCGTTCAAGCCCCACATAGGCGAGCCGCACTTCGTCGAACAGCGCGAGCGCGGCCATCGTCGGCCGCAGCCGGCCGTGCGCGCGCTCGAACAGCGCGAAGCCGACGACCTGCTCCATCCGCGCGAGCTCGCGGCTGATCGTCGGCTGCGACGTATAGAGCATCTCGGCCGCGCGCGTCGTGCTGCCGGTGACCATCAGCGCGCGAAAGACCTCGATATGGCGGTGCGTGAGCATGATCGGCTATATCAGGAATGAATCGAATGTCGAATAACAGGCATTTTACCGTATAGCCGAACAGGCGCATCATTCACGTTATCCGTTCATTCGACCCGATTCATCCGCCATGTCCCTCGATTCCCGCCAACTCGCGACGCTCGCGCAGCAATACGGCACCCCGCTGTGGGTGTACGACGCCGACGTCATCCGCGACCGCATCGCCCAACTTCGCCAGTTCGACGTGATCCGCTACGCGCAGAAGGCGAATTCGAACATCCATATCCTGAAGCTGATGCGCGACGAAGGCGCGTGCGTCGATGCCGTGTCGCTCGGCGAGATCGAGCGCAGCCTCGCGGCCGGGTTCAGTCCGGCCGGCGAGCCGGAAGGCGTCGTGTTCACGGCCGACCTGATCGACCGTCCGACGCTCGCGGCCGTGCTGAAGCACGGCGTGACCGTGAACGCGGGTTCGCTCGACATGCTCGCGCGCATCGGCGAGCATGCGCCCGGCCACCGCGTGTGGCTGCGCGTCAACCCCGGTTTCGGGCACGGCCACAGCAACAAGACCAACACCGGCGGCCCGCAAAGCAAGCACGGAATCTGGATCGACGACGTGCCGCGCGCGATCGAGATCGTGCGCCAGTACGGGCTCAAGCTCGTCGGCATCCACATGCACATCGGCTCGGGCGTCGACTACGGCCACCTGTCGCAGGTGTGCGATGCGATGGTCGATCTCGTCACGTCGCTCGGCCACGACATCGACGCGATCTCGGCCGGCGGCGGCCTGTCGATTCCGTATCGCGACGGCGAGCCGCGTGTCGACGTCGGTCACTACTTCAGCCAGTGGGACGCCGCGCGCAAGCGGATCGAACGGCATCTCGGCCACCCGGTGCGCATCGAGATCGAACCGGGCCGCTTCCTCGTCGCCGAAGCCGGCACGCTCGTCACCGAAGTGCAGGCCGTCAACCGCCGGCCGAAGCACGATTTCGTGCTGATCGACGCGGGCTTCAACGACCTGATGCGCCCGTCGATGTACGGCAGCTACCACGCCGTGTCCGTGCACGCGCACGACGGCGCGCTGCCCGCCGGCCGGCCGCTCGTCGACCTCGCGATCGCAGGGCCGCTGTGCGAATCGGGCGACGTGTTCACGCAGGACGCGGGCGGCGTGGTCACGCACCGCAAGCTCGCGCAGCCGCAGATCGGCGACCTGCTGTTCCTGCACGACGCGGGCGCGTACGGTGCGTCGATGTCCTCGAACTACAACAGCCGGCCGCTCGCGCCGGAAGTGCTCGTCGATCGCGGCACGCCGCGGCTGATCCGCCGCCGGCAGACGATCGGCGAACTGCTCGCGCTCGAGACGTTCGAGTAACGCGCTTTCGGCGTGACGAAGGCCAACGGCCTGGCTTGCCGGTAGCGGCACGCCAGGCCGTTTTGCTTTTCGGCGTGCCGCCGGTTCACCCGGCCGCGGCCCGGAGCAACCGCACGATCGCACCGTAGCACCTGATGCTTCGCATCATGCGCAACCGCAGCAGATCGCTTGCGCCACCTTTCGCACGCAGAGAAAAACATTCCACGGCGCGTAGAAAGTGCGTGCATCTTTGGAAACACTTTCCTTTTTGACAAACCTAAGATTGCCCTCAGTCGCTCAGCATTCGTGTCACCGGATGCGCATCGTCGATGCACCCGGTCCACCACTCTCCCAAAGCCGCACGGGCAATCATGAACAACATGCTTGAACTCTTCGCCGCGCACCGGAACACGTTCGACACGTATGCCGCGCGGCCCGCTCACGCATCACCCTGCGAGCGCTCGCGCTTCTCGCTCCTCCATCCGCACGCGCGCCGATCCTCCGTCGCGCGCGAACGCATGCCGTAACGCACGGCATCACGCACGGCGGCTAACGACACACGCCGCCACGCGCTCCACCGATTTCCCGCCCACGGCGACGCCGCCCGTCGCCGCGGCTTCGCACATCCTGAATTTTCGACAACAACCAAGGAGACAACCATGAAGCACTTCACCCCGACGCTCAAGCAAGGCATCGCCGCCGCCCTCCTCTGCATCGCGGCCACGGCGTCGCACGCGGCAGACCTGCTCGACACCGTCAAGCAGGCCGGAGTCCTGAAGATCGCGCTGGAAGGCACCTACCCGCCGTTCGACTACCGCAACGCCGACGGCCAGCTCGAAGGCTTCGACGTCGACGTCGCGAAGGCCGTCGCCGCCCGCCTCGGCGTGAAGCCGCAGTTCGTCACGACCGAATGGAGCGGGATTCTCGCCGGCCTGCAGGCCGGCAAGTTCAACGTGATCGTCAACCAGGTCGCGATCACGCCGTCGCGCCAGCAGGCGCTCGACTTCAGCGCACCGTACGTGTATTCGTCCGCGCAACTGCTGCAACGGCAGAACGACACGCGCGCGTTCAAGTCGCTCGACGAACTGAAGGGCAAGAAGGTCGGCGTGACGATGGGCAGCAACTACGTCGATCTCGTCAAGACCGTGCCCGCGATCGACCTGCAGGTATATCCGGGCACGCCGGAAAACCTGCGCGACCTCGCGGCGGGCCGTATCGACGCGGCGGTCAACGATCGCCTGATGCTCAGCTACCTGATCAAGAACTCGCACCTGCCGCTGCGCCCCGGCTCCGTGCTCGCGGGCGGCGAGGACCGGATGGGCATCCCGTTCCGCAAGGGCAATCCGAAGTTCGCGAAGGCAATCGACGATGCGGTCGCGTCGCTGCAACAGGACGGCACGCTGAAGAAGATCTCGATGCAGTGGTTCGGCACGGACACGACCAAGCCGGTGACGCAATAACGCAGCCCGCCCCGAGCCCGCGCGCACGAACGCGCGGGCCGTCCCGCACACAATCAGGAGACACGTGATGGAAGCACTCGATCTGGTCGTTCATACGCTGCCCGTGATGGTCAAGGGCGCCGTGCTCACGCTGAAGTTCGCGGTGGCGTCGATGGCGCTCGGCCTCGTCGTCGGGCTCGTGATCGCGATCATGCGCATCGGCAGCAACCGGCTCGCGGCCGGGCTTGCGCAGGGCTACGTCAGCCTGATGCGCGGCACGCCGCTGCTCGTGCAGATGTTCGTCGTCTACTACGGGCTGCCCGATCTCGGCATCACGCTCGATCCGACGACGGCCGGCATCTTCACGCTGACGCTCAACGCGGGCGCCTATCTGTCGGAGAGCATGCGCGGCGCGATCCTCGGCATCGGCCGCGGGCAATGGGCGGCCGCGCACAGCCTCGGCCTCACGCACGTGCAGACGCTGCGCTACATCGTCTGCCCGCAAGCGCTGCGCCTCGCGGTGCCGAGCCTCGGCAACACGCTGATCAGCCTGATCAAGGACACGTCGCTGGTCTCGGTGATCACCGTCACCGAATTGCTGCGCTCGACGCAGGAAGTGATCGCCGCGACGTTCCAGCCGCTGCCGCTCTATCTCGCCGCCGCCGCGATCTACTGGGTGCTGAGCACGCTGCTCACGCGGCTTCAGGGCCGCGTCGAGACCCGCCTTGCGCTGCCGTCCACGCATTGAGCGCGTGCCGGACCTTCATCCCGAACCTCAACGACGGACAGAACATGATTACGCTCGACAACGTATCGAAATGGTATGGCAAGCATCAGGTCCTCTCGGCATGCAGCGCGGCGGTCTCGAAAGGCGAAGTGGTCGTCGTGTGCGGGCCGTCGGGCTCCGGCAAGTCGACACTGATCAAGACGATCAACGGTCTCGAGCCGTTCCAGAAAGGCAGCATCACCGTCGACGGCACGCGGCTCGGCGATCCCGGCGCGAAACTCGCGCAATTGCGCGCCCGCGTCGGCATGGTGTTCCAGCACTTCGAGCTGTTTCCGCACCTGTCGATCACCGAGAACCTGACGCTCGCGCAGATCAAGGTGCTCGGCCGCCGCAAGGACGAAGCCGTCGAGAACGGCATGAAGCTGCTCGATCGCGTCGGCCTGAAGGCGCACGCGCACAAGTATCCGGGGCAGTTGTCCGGCGGGCAGCAGCAGCGCGTCGCGATCGCGCGCGCATTGTCGATGAATCCGGTCGCGATGCTGTTCGACGAACCGACCTCGGCGCTCGACCCCGAGATGATCAACGAAGTGCTCGACGTGATGGTCGAGCTCGCGCGCGACGGGATGACGATGGTATGCGTCACGCATGAAATGGGCTTCGCGCGGAAGGTCGCGCATCGCGTGATCTTCATGGACCAGGGCGCGGTGGTCGAGGACGCGGCCAGCGACAGGTTCTTCGCCGCGCCACGCTCCGAACGCGCACGCGACTTCCTCGACAAGATCCTGCATTGACCGCGCGGCGACTGCTTCGCATCGCTTCGATTGACTGATTGATTGCCCCTCAAAGGACGACATCTTGAACCACCTGCATTCGACCGACACCGTACTCGCCCACGAAGGCCGCTCGCACGGCCAGCCCGGTTCGCCCGTGAACCCGCCCGTGTACCGCCAGTCGACGCTGCTCTTTCACGACACCGACGCGCTCGACGCGGTGCGCGGCACGCCGCTCGCGTATGGGCGTCACGGCAGCCCGACCACGCGCGCGCTCGAGAAAGCGCTCGCGCGCCTCGAAGGCGCACACGCCGCGCTGCTGACGCCGAGCGGCCTCAGTGCGATCACGACGGCGCTGCTCGCGGTGTTGATTCCCGGCGACCACCTGCTGATGGCCGATTCCGTATACGACCCGACCCGCTCGTTCTGCGACGAGACGCTCGCGCGCCTCGGCATCGAGACGACCTACTACGATCCGGCGATCGGCGCCGGCATCGCGTCGCTGATGCAGCCGAACACGCGCGCGGTATTCGCCGAATCGCCGGGTTCGCTGACCTTCGAAGTGCAGGACATCCCGGCCATCAGCCGCGTCGCGCACCGGCACGGCGCGGTCGTGCTGCTCGACAACACGTGGGGCACGCCGCTGAATTTCCGGTCGTTTTCGCATGGCGTCGACGTGTCGATTCATGCCGCCACGAAATACATTGCCGGACACTCCGACGTGCTGATGGGTGCGATCCTGACGACCGAGGCGCTCGCGCCGAAGGTCACGCGCTTCTACCGGCAACTCGGGATGACCGTCAGCGGCGACGATGCATATCTCGCGCTGCGCGGCTTGCGCACGCTGTCGGTGCGACTCGAGCGACACCAGCGCAACGCATACGCGCTGACCGAATGGCTCGCGAAACAGCCGGAGGTCGCGCAAATCCTGTATCCGGCGCGGCCCGGCGACCCCGGCCATGCGCTGTGGCAGCGCGACTTCACCGGCGCGTGCGGGCTGTTCGGCATCGTGCTGCATCCGCAGCCCGACGATGCGGTGCGCGCGCTGCTCGACGGAATGACGTGCTTCGGCATGGGGTATAGCTGGGGCGGCTTCGAAAGCCTGATCGTCCCGTCCGATCCGTCGCGCCATCGCACCGCCACGCAATGGGCGGCGGCCGGCCCGCTGCTGCGGATTCATGCAGGGCTCGAGCATCCCGACGACATGATCGCCGACCTCGCTGCCGGTTTCGCGAGAATGCGCGCCGTCGCGCTCGCGGAAGCGTGAAGTCCGGCGACGCAGTACACGCTGCCCCGCATCACGTTTTCTTCAACGTTCGTCACTCTCACATAGCGAGACAATCATGAAAGACACGCTGTTCATTCTTCGCCCCGGTTTTTTCAAGGACTCCGAAGGTCCGTTCTACTGCGGCGATTCCGTTTCCGTCGAAGGGTTGCTGAGCTTTTACCCGCAGCTTCGCGACGCCGTCGACGTCGAATACATCGACGCGCCGCGGCCGCGCCAGCCGATCGTCGCGCTGATCGGTGCGGACAACCAGTCGGCGCCCGTGCTCGTGCTCGGCGACGGGCACACGCCGAAGGACGGTGCACTCGCGATTCGCGAGCACAACGGCCGGCGCTTCATCGATTCGCCGGCCGATATCCGGCGGTATCTGTCTTCGCAGTATGGCGTAGCGCACGTCGCGTAAGCACGCCGCTCCGTGCCGTCGCTCGACGGCACGGAGCGGAACGCGAGTCACCCCGCGCGCTGCACCGGCGCCATTTTCGAGAAGTACTTCGCGCCGGCCACACAGCCAACCACGACGACCGTCACGACGACCATCGCCGGCGGCACCGTCTCGTGCAGCAGCCCGGCGGCCAGCAGGAAACCGAAGAACGGCTGCAGCAGCTGCAACTGGCCGACGCCCGCGATCCCGCCCAGCGCGAGCCCGCGATACCAGAACACGAAGCCGATCAGCATGCTGAACAGCGACACGTACGCGAGCCCCCACAGCGCGGCAGCATCGACACCGTCGAACGACGCGGGCCACGTAAGCCACGTGAGCGGCAGCATCAGCGGCAGCGACAGCACGAGCGCCCACGAGATCACCTGCCAGCCGCCGAGATCGCGCGACAGGCGCGCGCCTTCCGCGTAGCCGAGCCCGCACGCGACGATCGCGGCCAGCATCAGCGCATCGCCGACCACCGACGCCTGGCCGCCGTTGCGCAGCGCAAACGCAGCCACCGCGCCGCTGCCGACGATCGAGAAGATCCAGAACGGCAGCCGCGGCCGTTCGCCACCGCGCCACACGCCGAACAATGCGGTCGCAAGCGGCAGCAGCCCGACGAACACGATCGCGTGCGCGGACGTCACATGCTTCAGCGCGAGCGCCGTCAGCAACGGGAAACCGACCACGACCCCGAGCGCGACGATCGCCAGCGACACGGCCTCGGCCCGCGTCGGCCGCTTCTGCTTCAGCACGACGAGCAGCAGCAGGCCGAGCGCGCCGGCGATCGTCGCGCGCGCGAACGTGAGAAACAGCGGGTCGAGCCCCTGCACCGCGACACGCGTCGCTGGCAGCGAGCCACTGAAAATGATCACGCCCAGCAAGCCGCTGAGCCATCCGTCGGTCGTCTTTTGCACGGGAAATCCTGAACAGGGAAAGGTGGATGAACGATGATCCGCCGCCCGCGAAAAACGCGTAAGCTACACCCCAATACAATCCAGACAAACTGTACTGGACAACCGGCCGTACAGTTCATTCTTCGTCATGAGCCATTCCGCCCCGATTCCCGTTCCGCCCGCGCCGTCGCGCACGCGCGTCGAAACCGTGATGGACACCTTGCGCGCGCGGATCGCGAGCCGCGCGCTGATGCCCGGCGCGCGCGTGCCGTCGATCCGGATGATGGCCGACGCGCTCGGCGTGTCGAAATCGACGGTCGTCGATGCATACGAGCGGCTCGCGAGCGAAGGCGTGCTCGTCGCGCGGCGCGGCTCGGGCTTCTACGTGTCGGGCCACGCGCCGCCGCTCGCGCTCGCCGATCTCGGCCCGCGCCTCGACCGCGAACTCGATCCGCTGTGGCTGTCGCGCCAGTCGCTCGAGGCGGCGCCGACGACGGTGAAGCCCGGCTGCGGCTGGCTGCCGTCGTCGTGGCTGCCGGACGAGAGCCTGCGCCGCGCGCTGCGCGCCGTGTCGCGAGACGAATCCGACGCGCTGACCGACTACGCGACCCCGCTCGGCCTGCCCGCGCTGCGCCAGCAGCTCGCATGGCGGCTCGCGCAGCATGGTGTCCACGCGGAACCCGCGCAGATCATGCTGACCGACGGCGGCACGCACGCGCTCGACCTCGTGTGCCGCCTGCTGCTGGAGCCGGGCGACACGGTCGTGCTCGACGATCCGTGCTACTTCAACTTCCAGGCGTTGCTGCGCGCGCACCGCGCACGGATCGTCAGCGTCCCGTACACGCCGAACGGGCCCGATCTCGCGCGCTTCGAACAGGTGCTCGCCGAGCACCGGCCGCGCCTGTACATCACCAACGCGGCGCTGCACAACCCGACCGGCGCGACGCTCGCGCCGCCGGTCGCGCACCGGCTGCTGACGCTCGCGGCCGAGCACGGCCTGCTGATCGTCGAGGACGACATCTTCGCGGATTTCGAGAGCACGCCCGCGCCGCGCCTCGCGGCATTCGACGGGCTGTCGCGCGTCGTGTCGATCGGCAGCTTCTCGAAGACGCTGTCGGCCGCGATCCGCTGCGGCTACGTCGCCGCGCGCCCGGAATGGATCGAGGCGCTCGTCGACCTGAAGCTCGCGACGTCGTTCGGCAACGCGCAGATCGGCGCGAACGTCGTGCACCGGCTGCTGATCGACGGCACGTACCGGCGTCACCTCGACAGCCTGCGCGCGCGTCTTGCTGATGCGATGGGCGAGACGGCCCGGCGCCTCGCGCGCGCGGGGCTCGGGATCTGGACGGAGCCGCGCGGCGGCCTGTTCGTGTGGGCGCAGCTGCCCGACGGGCTCGACGCCGCGCGCGTCGCGCGCCACGCGCTGGACCACGACGTCGTGCTGGCACCCGGAAACGTGTTCAGCGTGTCGCGCAGCGCGACGTCGTACCTGCGCTTCAACGTGTCGCGCTGCAAGGGGCCGACGGTGTTCGATGCGCTTGCGCGGGCGATGGAGGCGGTGCGGGCGGCAGAGCACGCGCGCGTGCAGGCGGATGCGGGCGGACGCGTGTTGGCCGGTGAACGATGAAAGCCTGCAGCAGCGCGGCGGGATGCCACGCCGCCTGCCTCAAACCTCCCCCGCGTGCGCCCTCGCCCGCACCTCCGCAAACGTCGTATCGACCAGCAACCGCCCCGTATCGAACACCGTCTCGAGCGCCTCGTCCCATTCGCCTTCCAGCGCACGATCGTCCCACGCGACGGGCAGCGTCGTCGTCCGATACTCGCCGGTGCGGCGATTGCGCAGCAGCGTGAGCCGCCCCTTCTTCGAGCGCTTGCCCTGATCGGTGACGGGATCCTTGCGGACGTCGTGCCACACGCCGCCGCGCCGGATCGCCGAGCACTTCATCGCAAAGCGCTGCGTATCGCGGTTCACCTGCTGCAGCAACGCGCCCCCCATGCCGAACACGACATTGCCGGCCGCATAACCCGCGTCGTCGAGTGCCGAAAGAATCGCGTCGATCGACAGCTCGTCGACACCATCGCCCTGGATCACGCGCACGCGGTTCAGCACGCGCCGCCCCTTGCCGTTCAAGGTCGAGCCGAACGACGCGTCGAGCGCGTGCACGGTCTGCATCACGATCTTCACGGGGTCGCCCGAATCGGGACGCACGACCAGCGTCGCGCCGGAATCGATCACGGCCTGCCTCAGCTCGCCGCCCCACAGATCGAGCGCGGCGAACAGATTGTAGGAGTCCGACACGACCGACACGATCGCGCCGGGCAGCCCGAAGCGACGGATCATGTTCCGGTACGCATCGGCCTCGCCTTCTCTCCCCCACGACGTGATCGTGCTGTGCTCGGCCGCCGGCACCGAGTACGCCGCCATCGGCTCGCAATAGAAGCGGTTCGCGGCCAGCACGCCGAGCACCGTGTCCGAGCCCATGAAGTTCACGAGGTGCGCCGCGCCGCCGATCGCGGCCGACTCCGCGCTCGACACGCCGCGCGCGCCGAAGTCGTGCAGCTTGAACGGCAGTTGCGCGAGATCGTCGTCGGTCTTTTCGAGGAAACGGCGGATCGTCTGCCGCAGGTGCCAGCTTCGCGTCGCGACCGTGACCGGATACCAGACGCGCAGCAGCATCGTCTCGAGATACGACGCGAGCCAGAATACCTGCGGATCGTCGCATTCGACGGTCATCAGCACGTTGTGCACCGGCACGACCGAACCCTCCGGCACCGCGCGGATCTTCACCGGCAGGTAACCGTCGTAGCGTTCGACGATGTAGCGCCACCCTGCTTCGTTGAACGGCTCGCCATGCACCGTGAAGAAATCGCGTGCGTCGTCGATCATCGTGTGCGTGACCGGCTTGCACAGATATTCCTTCAGCAGCATCTGCAGGCCGAAGAACAGCGTGCGGTCGTAGCGGCCGCCGCGCGATTCGACGTACGAGAACATCGCCGACGCGTCGGGCGGATATTGCAGGAAGTGGGAAGCCTTGTACGAATCCGTATTGAGGATCGGATTGGCGAGAACCGCGGCAAAGCCGCCGGGATCGTTTTGCATGGCTAGAGCTCCTCTAGGCCGTTGAAGTGCCGCCGCGTCTGTCGCGGCGGACCGGAATGCGGGGAATCAGCGGATCACAGCTTCCCCAGGAAGTGATACGCGATGTCGAAGTGATCCTCGAACATCACGTTGCGCATCTGCGCGAATTCGTTGAGCGGCACCCAGCGCGCCTTGTCGGCGTCGTCGCTGCCCTTCACGCGCGGCAGCTCGCCGGTCGGGAAGTTGAACAGGCACGCGTGCGTGATCGTGCGGCCGCGCAGCGAGCGGGTCGGATGATCGAATACCTGGCGATCCTTGATCGAGCCGCGCAGCACGGGCTCCGGCAGCTTCAGGCCGGTCTCCTCGCGCAGCTCGCGAATGCACGCCGCATCGAGCCGCTCGTCCTGGTTCACGAACCCGCCCGGCAGCGCCCACAGGCCGCGGCCCGGTTCGCTGCGGCGGCGCACGAGCAGGATATGGCCCGAGTGCACGACCACCGCGTCGACCGTCACGAACGTGACGGGATACGGCGCGGCCGCCCATGCCTTGCGATACGCGGCGATGAATTCGGCTTCCGACTTCAGTTGCGCGAATTCCGGCTGCGTGCGAAAACGCTCGAGCCAGCCGAACACGGGTTCCGGCACGGCCCACTGCACGAAGCTGTTGGTGCGTTCTGCGAAATACTGGTCGCGGATCTCGGTGGCGGAAATGTCTTCGGTCGCATCGACGTCGACGAGCTCCCATTGCGGGAACATCCGCAGGTAGTACGACGTGGCGTCCTTCTCGTGGCCGATCAGCCCGACCTTGCGCTGCCCGACATCGCCGAGCGTGGACGCGACGGCGTCCTGCACCCAGCGCACCCAGTCGCCGTCGTTGTACGTCGAATCCTGCAACGGCGCGATCGTCACGCGGTCGCGCTCGGACGCGTCGAGCAGCGAAGCCAGCATCTGGCGGCGCTCGTCGAACGAGAACGGATCCTTGATGGTGCGGGGCTTGTCGGTCGACCCGATCAGCACGCACACGCGCTCGGCCCGGCTCAGTGCCGACTTCAGCACGTTCAGGTGACCACGATGCGGAGGCTGGAAACGACCAATGAAAACGAGCGCGTCGAAGCGCCGGTTCTGTTGCGTACTCATGAGGCTCCCTCAAGAGATTGAAACGCTTCGGGTCTTTCCCGAAGGGTTGGAACGAATCCTAGGTGAAATCCCGAAGTGCGTCAATCGAGCACACGCTCGACTTGACCAAGTCTGACGAAATGCGCGGCATTGGCGGGGTACACTCGATTTCATCCCAATCCGCGCCATTGCGCCCGCCATCATGAGGATCTCAGTCAGCCGGACCGTCGGCGTCGATCGCAGACGCCTCTTCACGTGGTCGCAGGATTACGCGCGGCGGCTCGTGTGGGACAGCTTCCTCACCGACGCCTATCTGCTCGACGAAACGACGGCCGACGTCGGCGTCGACGCGTTCTGCCGCAGCCAGTCGGGCGCGACGATGGTGTCGCGCTATATCTCGTACCGTCCGCCGCAAGTCGCCGCGGTCGAAATGGTCGAAGGGCCGAAGGTGCTCGAACGCTTCAGCGGCAGTTGGAACTTCACCGAACACAGGCCGGGTTCGACCGAAGTGAAGTTCACGTACAACTTCCGCGCTCAGCCGTCCTGGCTGCGCTGGCTGCTCGAACCGCTGATCGGCGCGTTCTATCTCGTGCAGACGCGCCGGCGTCTCGATTCGTTCAAGCGCTGGGCCGAAGCGGAAGCGCTGCCGCGCTGATACGCACTGCGGCGCGCGCCGCGGCATTCAGGCAACCGCGTTCTAACGTGCTCCGCCCCGGCCCATCGAAAACGTTTCCGCACCCGATTCGCGGCGCAACGTGACTTCCGTACCGGTCAGCCATCCTGATGATTTCAGGATCGGGCGCACCACTGCGTACAAGCGATCGCCGCTGGTGCCATACAGGTACAGATAACCGTCGTTGCCGTCGCGGTGCAGTTCGGTCTCGCCAAGTTCGCCCGCCCCTGCCTGCCTCACCGCGCGATCCAGCCGGCGTTCCAGTGCGTGAAGCCGTGCCAGGTCCTTCTCGTAGTAGTCGAAGTGGACCATCACGACGGGCCCGGGCGGCTTCGGCGGCAACTCCGCGGCAATGTTGCCGGTGAAGAACGCAACGCCGAGCAATGCGGTGATTCCTGTTCTTTTACGCATGTCGGTAACAGGTGAGCGATGCCCGCTCATGTCAATGCAGCACCGCGCGCCACCTGCTGCCGGACCTGCGCCTGCGTGCCGAGCGCGGCGGCGATCGCATCGACCGCATCGGCCGCACGCGCCGCGCCGCACATGAACGCGTCGACGGCCGCGAAGCGATGCTCGGGCCATGTATGGATCGTGATGTGAGATTCGGCAAGCAGCACGACACCCGTCACGCCATGCTCGCCGCCGAAATGATGGAAATGCGCGCCGATCACGCGCGCGCCTGCCCGTTGCGCCGCGTCGGTCAGGATCGCTTCGAGCCGCGCGGCGTCGCGCAGCAGCGCCGCATCGATGCGGGCCAGATCGGCCAGCACGTGCGAGCCGAGCGTCGCGCTCGGTGGCGCGATCCCGTCGCGCGCGGTCATTTGTGCGACCCGTACGACGAGTAGCCGCTGCGCGCCGACGAGCTGCCCCAGCCGCCGCCGCCCGAACCGCTGCCGCCGATCGATGCGCAACTGAACAGCGTGACAACGATCAGGCCGTAGATGCCGTAGAGGATGTACCGGATCACGAGTTGCCCCCGTCCGATGCGAAGCCCTTCCACAGCCATTCAGGCAGCCACAGCACCAGCAGGCCGACCAGCACGTAGACGGTGCGGCCGCTGAACGAGAACAGCGTGCCCATGTTGAAGATCACGAGCAGCGCGCTGAACACCCACGGCAGCGGTGCGAAACTGTGCGGGCTTTTGCCGCCGAACAGGCCCGTCGACGCGGTGGCGCCCGCTGCGGCCGCGGCCGTTGCGAGCGCCGGCGTGCCGAAGCGTTCGGCGAGCGCGCTGCCCGACAGCGGCCGCGCGCGCGACCACACGATCTCCGCGGCGCTGCGCTCGCGCGTCAGCTTGTCCTTCTGCCAGCCGTAGTCGATGATCGACGTGCGATCGCCCACCTGCACGCGCCAGTTGAACGCACCGACTACGTAGACGACTTCCGATTCGTATTCCTCACGCAGCCGGTAGGTCTTGCCGCCGTCGAGCACGTCGGATTCGCTGCCGATCGTCGGCCAATGGTCGAGCACCTGCACGCGTTCCCAGCGCCCTTCGCTCTGCACGAGCCACAGGAAGCCGCGCTTCGGGTTCAGCAGCAGGTATTCGTCCCACGTCTCTTCGTCGCCCGGCACGCGGCAGCGCATCATGCCGATCACCGTGTACTTCACGCCGTCGAACGTGCCGATTGCGCCGAGCTCCAGCGCCCCCTTCACCGATTCGAGCTTGCGCTGCGCCGCGAACACGGTCTGCTGCTCGGCCGTGCACTGCACGCCCGCGTGACAACTGCCGCACACCACATAGTCGGCCACGTTCGGCGCATACGACAACGGTGCACCGCAGCTCGGGCACGCGAACGGCACCATCTCCGCGCCGCGCTTCTCGCGCGTGTCGGCTTCGGTGTCGCGCAGCCCCGTAAACGCGAGCGCGTCGAACTCCAGCGCCTCGCCCGAATAGACGGCCGGGCTTCCGCCGTTCGATTCGGCATCCGAATAATCGTAGGTCGCGAACGCGTTGCCGGTCCGCAGGTCGACGACGCGCGCTTCCCAGCCGGCATCGACGCGGAACGGCAGCTCGCCGTCGCCACCCGTGCAGCGCGCGGTGCGCACGTCGGACACGAGATACGCGCGGCCGCCGTGGTCGATCCGCATGCCCGGTTCGAGCGTGCCGAATGCGGGCCACGCGCCGCCGGACGCATCGTCGGGCTCGCGCACCGTGACCGCGTAATGGCCCGACGCATCCGACAGCCAGCCGAATGCGCCGTCGTCGAACACGACATACCACTCGCTCCACGCGCCGGCGTCGTAGGTCATCTGGATGCGCCCGAGCACCGTGAACGTGCGCTTGCCATAGCGGCCGGCCGTGCCGATCTGGATCGGCGACGCATCGTCGAGCACCGTGGCCAGCTCGCCGATGCGCTCGACGTCGGTGCCGCGCTTGAGCAGCGTGCTGCGGCAGAACGCACAGACGGCCATCACCGCCGCCGCCGAGCGAAACTCGACCGGCGCGCCGCACTGGGGGCACGAAGTGCTGAACATGCGCGACGCTTACCGCGTGAGCTTCGCGAGGATCTCGGCCTTCGCGCGCGAATATTCGTCTTCGGTCACGAGGCCCTTGTCGAACAGCGCCTTCAACTGTTCGAGCCGCTGCACGTAATCGGTGCCGTCGGCCGGCGCGGCCGGCTGAGCCGCGGCCACCGGCTCTGCGGGCGCTGGTGCTGCGGGTGCGGGTGCTGGTGCTGGTGCTGGTGCTGGTGCTGCGGGTGGTGCAGCCGGCGCCGGTTGCGCGGCACCCGCGATCTGACCGGCCATCGCCTGCCCGATCGCCGCGCCCGCGGCGAGCCCCGCGCCGATACCGGCGATGCCGCCCGGGTTCTGCGCGGCCAGCGGAATCGCCTGCGCGGTCTGGTATTGCGTGGCGCGCGCAAGATCGCCGGCCATCCCCGCGCCGATCCGCAGGTCGAGCGCCTTCTGCAGCTCGGCCGGCAGCGACACGCTCTCGACCGCGAACGCGTCGAGCGCGAGGCCGTAGCGCGTGAACACCGGCACCAGCGCCTCGGCGATGCGCTGCGACAGCAGCGACTGGTTCGCAGCCATGTCGACGAACGGCACGTCGGCCGAGCC
The DNA here is from genome assembly GCF_009362305.1 of Burkholderia sp. BE17. Classification (NCBI taxonomy): domain Bacteria; kingdom Pseudomonadati; phylum Pseudomonadota; class Betaproteobacteria; order Burkholderiales; family Burkholderiaceae; genus Burkholderia; species Burkholderia sp. BE17. Next base: position 127,128 of record NZ_WHNU01000009.1, on the reverse strand, counting down.
GAACGTCGTGCTCATCGCGGTCACGACCAGGTTGCGCAGTTGCTGTTCGAGATCGTCGACCGTGTACTGCGCGCGCGTGCCGCTGACCTCGCGGTGGAACGCGGCCGCGTCGACGATCCGGTACGAGTAGATGCCGAATGCGCGCACCTGCACGAAGCCGAATTCGCGGTCGCGGATCGTCACCGGCTGCGCGGTGCCCCAGCGCCGGCCGAGTTGCAGCCTCGTGCTGAAGAAATAGACATCCGACTTGAAAGGCGACTGAAAGAATTTGTCCCAGTTCTTCAGGTACGTGAGCACCGGCAGCGTGTTCGTTTCCAGCGTATACAGCCCCGGCTGGAACACGTCGGCGATCTTGCCTTCGTTCACGAAGATCGCGACCTGCGTTTCGCGCACGGTCAGCTTGCCGCCGTACTGGATTTCCTGGTCTTCCATCGGATAGCGCCATGCCAGCACGCCGTCGGTGTCTTCCGTCCATTGCAGGACGTCGATGAACTGCTTGCGGATGAATGAACCCAGACTCATGTCGGTCTCCTCGGACGCGTGGCGCGTCAGGTCAGGCAGGCGGCATTGATGATGCCGACGACGAGCGATGCGGTGCCCATCAGGCCGCCCATCGCGACGTTGCGATCCTCGATCGCATGATTCATGCCGCGTATCAGGCGGGTGAGCGCCGCATAGGTGATCAGTTGCACGACCATCGCGCCGACGGCCCAGATCACGACTTCGCCGAGCGTCGAGTTGTGCGCGATGCTGGACGCGAGCGTCAGGCAGAAACCGATCAGCGCGCCGCCGAACGACAGCGTCGCGGCCGCGTTGCCGTCGCGGATCAGAGCCAGTTCGTCGAACGGGGTGACCTTCAGGTACACTGCCGCGAACACAAGAAGCAGCACGAACGCCGACAGCAAATGAACCGCATAGAGATAGGCACTATTCATTCTTTCCCTCGGATTTTGTGCTCGGTTCACCGCCCCGTCGCCAGCCGGCCCACGCGGGGCCGGCAGACGGATGGCCGCCCCACGAAAATCCGCGCCAGTATATCCACATTGACGACCGCTGCACAACGGATGCTCCATGCTGCATAAACGTGCGCTCGTCCTGTCGATCCTCGTGCTCGCGTCGTGCGGGCTCGGCTACGAACTGATCAGCAGCGCGCTGTCGAGCTACCTGCTCGGCGATTCGATCCTGCAGTTCTCGTCGGTGATCGGTTGCTACCTGTTCGCGATGGGGATCGGCTCGTGGCTCGCGAAGTTCGTCGAGGACGACGACGTGCTCGACCGCTTCGTCGACATCGAGCTGCTCGTCGGCCTGCTCGGCGGCGTGTCGGCCGCGCTGCTGTTCGCGGTATTCGCATGGCTCGCCGCGCCGTTCCGCGCGGCGCTCTACGCGCTGGTGCTTGCGCTCGGCATGCTGATCGGGATGGAGATCCCGCTCGTGATGCGCGCGTTCCAGCAGCGGCGCCAGGCGTTCCGCCATACCGTCAGCGAAGTGCTGACCTTCGACTATCTCGGCTCGCTCGCCGTATCGCTGATCTTCCCGCTCGTGCTCGCGCCGCGTCTCGGCCTGCTGCGCACGAGCTTCCTGTTCGGGATCCTGAACGCATTCGTCGCACTGTGGACGACACATCTATTCCGCGACGAGATCCGCAACGTGCGCGGCAAGCTGATGCGCGCGGCGCTCGTGATCGGGCTGCTCGTCGCCGGCTTCGCGCTGTCGGACCGCATCACGCACTGGGCCGAACACGGCGTGTACGGCGACGAGACGATCTATTCGGAAACGACGCCGTACCAGCGCATCGTGCTCACGCAGTGGCACGACGACATGCGGCTGTACCTGAACGGCAACCTGCAGTTCTCGTCGCGCGACGAGCACCGTTATCACGAGGCGCTGATCCATCCGACGATCGACGCGCTGCCGTGGGCGAAACGCGTGCTCGTGCTCGGCGGCGGCGACGGCCTCGCGGTGCGCGAACTGCTCAAGCACCGCAACCTCGAACAGATCACGCTCGTCGATCTCGATCCCGCGATGACGAAGCTGTTCTCGACGTCCGCGCCGCTCGTCAAGCTGAACCAGGGCTCGCTGAAGGACCCGCGCGTGCACGTGATCAACGACGACGCAGTGCGCTGGCTCGAATCGAATGCCGACGTGTACGACGCGATCGTCGTCGACTTTCCCGATCCGACCAACTTCGGGCTCGGCCGCCTGTATTCGGTGCCGGTGTTCCGGCTGCTCGCGCGCCACCTGTCGGAAAACGGCTACGCGGTGATCCAGTCGACGTCGCCGTATTTTGCGCCGCACGCGTACTGGACCATCATCGCGACGCTGCACGAAGCCGGGCTCAACACCCGGCCGTACCACTGCTACGTGCCGTCGTTCGGCGACTGGGGTTTCGTGATCGCTGGCAAGCGCCGCGATTTCACGGTGCCGACGCACTACTCGGTGCCGACGCGCTGGCTCGACGCGCAGACGGCCGCCGAGATGTTCCACTTCCCGGCCGACATGCCGGCGCTGCCGATGTCGCCGAACGAACTCAACGACCAGCCGCTCGTGCGCCGCTTCGACGACGACTGGAAGCACGTGCTGCGCTGATGGACCGCCGCACGTTCCTCGTCGCGTCGGCGGCTGCGTCGCTCGCCGCGTGCGGCCGCACCGGCTGGATCGAGACGACGCCGCGCGTCGGTTACCCCGGCATGCGCGAAGGCCATGCGCTGCGCGACCATGCAACCCTGCCGCCGCCGTCCGGCACGGTCGAGACAGACGTCGCGATCCTCGGCGCGGGCGCGGCCGGGCTGTCCTGCGCATGGCAGCTCGCACGCGCGGGCCACACGCGCTTCGCGGTGCTCGCGGGCCCCGAATTCGGCGGCAATGCTGCCGGCGGCCGCTTCGGCGATCTCGGTTATCCGAAAGGCGCGCACTACCTGCCGCTGCCATCGCTCGAATCCGCGCATCTGCGCGACATGCTCGCCGATCTCGGCGTGATCGAATCCGCACCGCTTTCCGCGCGCCCCGTGTACGACGAGCGCGCGCTCGTGCACGCGCCCGACGAACGGCTCTTCATCGCCGGGCAGTGGCAGGACGGCATCGTGCCGACCGCCGGCCTCGGCGCCGACGAACTCGCGCAGCAGGCGCGCTTCTTCGCGTACACGGACGGGCTGCGCACCACGCGCGGCGCAGACGGCCGCAAGGCGTTCTGCATCCCGATCGCGGAATCGTCGCGCGACCCGCGCTGGCGCGCGCTCGACCGGCGCTCGTTCCGCCAGTGGCTGCTCGACGAGGGCTACACCGCGAAGGCGCTGCACTGGTACCTGAACTACTGCTGCCGCGACGACTACGGCGCGGGATACGAGCACGTGTCCGCATGGGCGGGGCTGCACTATTTCTCGTCGCGCGGCGGCCACGCAGGCGACGCGAGCGACGGCGCGGTGCTGACCTGGCCCGACGGGCTGCACACGATGGTGACGAAGCTGGCCGATTCGATCACCGCGCGCACCGGCTCGAATGCATGGTCGCGGGACGGCTTCGCGGTGCGCGCGACCGAACGCGCGGGCGGCGTCGACGTGCTGTGCGCGCGCATCGGCGACGACGGCGCGCTGTCGACGTTCACGCTGAAGGCGCGGCGCGTCGTGTGCGCGATGCCGCTGTTCGTCGCCGCGCGCGTGTTTCCGCAGCTTTCCGCGTACGGCTTCGAACCCGCGCGCGACCTGCCGCCGCGCGCGCCGTGGCTGGTGTCCAACTTCCTGCTCGACGGCATGCCGGCCGAAGAAGCGGGCGTGCCGCTCGCGTGGGACAACGTCGTCTACGACGGCGCGGGGCTCGGCTATGTGGTGTCCACCCACCAGTTGATCCGGATGTCGCCGCCGACGCGCTCGGTGTTCTCCGCATATCAGGCGCTGAGCACGCAAGCGCCGGACGATACGCGCCGCTGGCTCGCGCAGGCGAAGCCCGACGCGTTGCGCGAACAGGCGGCGATCGACCTGCAGGCCGTCTACGGGCGCGAGCTGTGGAAACACGCGACGGCGCTCGAGATCACCGTGCGCGGCCATGCGATGGCGACACCCGACGTCGGCTTCCTGAGCCGGCCGGGGCTGCTCGCGCTGCGCGATGCGGACGGCCCCGTCGTGTTCGCGCACGCTGACCTGTCCGGGCTGTCGCTGTTCGAGGAAGCGTCGTACTGGGGCATGCTCGCGGCCCGGCGCGTGCTCGCCTGACGGCCGCCATTCGTCATTGCGGCGCCGCCGCCAGCCGCTATAATCGCGCGACATTCCGACTGCATTGAGCAGGCCGGCGGTGCCGCGCGACGCGCCGCATGCCCTCCTCGACAACAACAATGACGAACCGAACCATCCGACGCCTTCGCCCGTTCGTGCGCGCCGCCGCGCGTGTGCTCGCGTGCGCCCCGCTGCTCGGCGCGCCGCCGGCGCTGCACGCGGCCGACGCCGCAGGCACCGAGCCCGCATCCGGGCGCTACGTCGTCGTCGACACCGGCCATACGCCGGCTCACCCGGGTTCCACCGGCGCGAGCGGCCGTGTCGAATACCTGTACAACCTCGATCTGTCCGCCGCAGTCGCGGAAAAGCTCGCCGCGCTCGGCGACCGCGTGCGGCGCACGTCGGCCGACGGCCGCGAGATCGCGCTCGACCAGCGTTCGACGCAGGCGCCCGACGCGAACCTGTTCGTGTCGATCCATCACGACTCGATGCAGCAGCAGTTCATCGACGCGGGCCGGCAGCGCGAATTCCGCGGCTTCTCGGTGTTCGTGTCGGAGCGCAATCCGCACTACGCGGAAAGCCTGCGTTGCGCGAAGGCGATCGCCGAGCGGCTGGTCGCGGCCGGCGAACGGCCGTCGCTGTATCACGCGCAGCCGATCCGCGGCGAGAACCGCCCGCTGATCGACCCGCAACTCGGCATCCACCGCTTCGACGATCTCGTCGTGCTGCGCACCGCGCCGATTCCGGCCGTGCTCGTCGAGGCCGGCGTGATCGTCAATCCCGACGAAGAAGCGCGGCTCGCGCAACGCGGGACGATCCAGCGCCTGTCCGCCGCGATCGCGGGCGGGATCGACGCATGCACGGCGCCGAAGTGACGGCATTGCCCATCGGGCTCAACGGTTTTCACCCAGTCAGGAGCATCAAAATGAAAAAGACGAATCTGTTCGCATCCTGCGCGCTGCTCGCGCTTGCCGTTCCGTTCGCCGCGCACGCGGCCGGCTGTGCGAAGCCGCACAGCGCGTTCGATCAGGTGTACTGCAGCAGCACGCAGTTCTCGCAGACCGATCGCGAACTCAACGACGAATACGGCCGCCTGCGCAAGCAACTGAGCGGCGATCAGCAGGCGACGCTGAAGGCCGGCCAGCTCGCGTGGATGAAGCAGCGCGACGCGCAGTGCAGCGAAACCCGCAACAACGGCTACCTCGTGGATCTTCAGTGCGCGACCGACATGACGGCGTCACGGCTGTCGTTCCTGCGCGAGCGCGAGCGTGAATGCACGAGCACGGGGTGCGTGGCGTCGAAGCTCGGCGAGTAAGCGCTTCGCAGGTGCCGTGTCGCGAAGCGGTTCGCGGCACGGCACGGCAATCAGGCTGAGCACGCATGACACCGAATACGACAACGATCGACATCCGCGCTGCCATATCCACCGACGCGGCGACCATCGCCGACATCCACGTCGCGTCTTGGCAAGCGACCTACATGGACATCATGCCGGCCACGTTCCTCGCCGGTCTCTCTGTCGAAAAACGCACGACCTTCTGGCGCTGTGCGCTCGACGCCGGCCGCCCGCGCGTCGCGCTTGCGTTCACGGGCAATGGCGCGGCAGGCTGGATCGCCCATGGTCCGACGCGCGACACCGACAAGGATCGCGCATGGGGAGAAATCGAAGCGATCTATCTGCATCCGTCGCATTGCGGGCAAGGAATCGGCGCGGCGCTGGTCGACCATGCGTGCCGATCGCTGCACGACGCGGGCCATGCATGGGTATCGCTCTGGGTACTCGTCGAAAACCGTCGTGCACGAGCATTCTACGAACGCGAAGGCTTCGTCGCCGAATACGACATCAAGACCTTCGAGATCGACGGTACGCCGATCGAGGAAGTGCGCTACTGGCGCGCACTTCCGTAGTTTGCTTCGTCGACGCGCGCGGCAATCACAGAAACCACCGATACTCCCGCGCGCCGATCTCGTTACGAAAATCCAGCTCCTCCTGCCGCTTGTTCTCGCAGTACACCATCACGAACTCGCTGCCGAGCCCTTCACGCACGGCCGGATGATCCTGCATCGCCGCGACGGCCGACAGCATCTCCTTCGGAAAATCGATCCCGCTGCCGCGATCCTCGTTGAGCCGCGCGATCGGTTCGATCCGTGCATCGAGCCCGTGCTCCATCCCGGCGAGAATCGCCGCGAGCACCAGGTACGGATTCGCATCCGCGCTCGCGAGCCGGTGTTCGATCCGCAGGTTGCGCGCATCCGACTCGGGAATCCGGATGCACGCATCGCGATCCTCGAAACCCCAGCTTGCGCGGCTCGCCGCGTTCACCATCGACCCGTAGCGCCGGAACGCGTTGTGATTCGGCGCGAACACGGGCATGCAATGCGGCAGCAGCGCGAGGCATCCGGCCACCGCGTGCCGCAGCGGGCGCTGCCCGTCCGCCGCGAGCAGGTTGCGCCCCGCGTCGTCGTACAGGCTCACGTGCACGTGCATCCCGCTGCCCGGTGCATGCAGGTAGGGCTTGCCCATGAAGCTCGCGCGATAGCCGTGCTGCAGCGCGACGCCGCGCGTGCTGCGGCAGAACAGCGCCGACCAGTCGGCCGCGCGCAGCCCGTCGTCGGTATGACCGAAATTGATCTCGAACTGGCCGGGCCCGAGCTCGGCGGTGATCACCGTCGCATCGACGCCCTGTTCGCACGCGGCCTCGACCATCTCGTGCAGCACGTCGGAGAAGCGCGACAGCCGCTCGATATGCATGTTCGGCTGATCGTCGCGGTCGTCGCTCAGGCGATCGCGCGGGTACTGCGGCATCCCTTGCGCGAGCTGCGCGGCGAACAGGTAGAACTCCAGCTCGAACGCGACGACCGGCCGGATGCCGCGCGCCGCGAAGCGCCGCAGCACGCGTGCGAGCACCTCGCGCGGCTCGAACTCGATCGGCGCATCGGTGCCGTCGGAGCTGATCAGCATCTGCGCGAGCGGCTGCCGCTCCCAGCGCACGGGCTTCAGCGTGCCGGGGATCAGGCGGCGCGGCGCGTCGGGGTCGCCGTCGTTGAAGCAGTAGTCGCCGATCTTGTAGAGGCCGCCTTGCGTGCCGAGCAGCACGCAGTTCTGCGGCAGCTTCAGCAGCGAACCCGACGCGACCTTCTCGAGCGCATCGATCGGGTAGCGCTTGCCGTAGAAGTGCCCGGGCAGGTCGAGGCAGATCAGGTCGACATAACGAATCTCGGGGTGCGCCTGCCGGAATGCGCGGACTTCACCGACCAGCGCGGGAACGACGTCATCCATGTCTCATCCTTTCCATGTCTTGTATGGCGGTGCCGCGGCGCGGCGAACCGGATTCATGCGACACACGGGACAACGCATGCCGCATTTAAATCAGTACTGCAAACATGCTGCGAGGCGCGATGGCCTGCGACACCGCCCGCCCCGCCGACCACTCAGGTGAACACCCAGATCACGCGCGTCGGCGCATCGGTCAGGTTGGCATAACGGAACCGCTTGTGCGCGGGAAGCTGGAACGCATCGTTCGGGCCGAGCGTGACGGGCGTTTCGTCGCCGTCGATCCAGATCGTCAGTTCTCCTTCGAGCACGAAACCGCCCTGCTCGTCGCTGTCGTCGACGGGCCGCTCGCCGCTGCTCGCGCCCGGCGCGAGATGGCTTTCGAGGATCGAGAAGCGCGAGCGCATGTTCGGCGACACGAGGATGTCGGTAATGCCGGCCGCGTAATACACGGTGCGCCGCTCGTCGGGCCGCGTGACCCACGGCACGCTGCGCGGCTTGCTCAGGCTGTAGAAATACGTGGTCGGCACGCCGAGCGCCTCGCCGATCGCGGTCAGATCCGCGACCGTCGGACGCGACAGCCCGCGCTCGACCTGCGACAGAAAGCCGACCGAGCGGCCGATCCGCTCGGCGAGGTCGTTCAGCGTGACCTTGCGATGCTTGCGCAAGTCGCGGATCAGGATCGCCAGACTTTCTATCTCTTCCTGTTCGTTCATGATGGGTTCCGAAACGGTCAGACGGTGTCGCGCAAACGGTACCAGGCCTTGCCGAGCGCTTCCAGCGGCGCGGCGAGCCGGTCGCCGCCGGGGAAGCGCGGGTTGCGGATGCGCCGGTATTGCGCGAGCAGGCACTCGTCGCCGAGCACGGCGTCGGCGACCGCGCGCGCACCCGCGAGCGTCGGCAGCACGCCGTGCCCCGAGAAGCCCTGCAGCCAGAAGCGCTGCCCGTCGCGGCCGATGTCCGGCGTGCGGCGCATGCTGATGTCGATGTGGCCGCCCCACGCGTAATCGAGCGGCACGCCGGTCAGTTGCGGGAACACGCGTTCCAGGTGCGGGCGCGTCGCCGCCGCGATATCGGCCGGGATGCCGCCGAGATACGTGCAGCCGCCGCCGAACAGCAACCGGGTGTCGGGGCTCAGGCGGAAGTAGTCGGGCACGAACTGGTTGTCGATCACGCAGCTGTTCTGCGGCAGCAGCGAACGCGCGACGTCGGGCGCGAGCGGCGCGGTCGCGACCTGGTACGTGCCGACCGGCAGCAGCCGGCGCGCCAGGTCGCGATCGAGCCGGTCGACGTATGCATTACAGGCAAGCACGAGCACGTCCGCGCGCACTTCGCCGCGCACCGTGCGGGCGATGTGGCCGCCGGCCGTCTCGCGACAGTCGAGCACGCGGCTCTGCTCGAAGATGCGGCCGCCCGCGCGCTCGATCGTTTGCGCGAGGCCGAGCGCGAGTTTCAGCGGATTCAGGTGGCCGGCTTCCGGATCGTGGAGCGCGGCGAGATAACGCGTGCCGCCGATCCATTCGGGCATCTCGTCACGCCCGATCACGCGCAGCCGGTCGTAGCCCCAGCGCTCGGCCGCCTCGTCGCGGGCCTGCGCGAGCATCGCGACGCGGCGCGGCCGCACCGCGGCCCACAGGCTGCCGGGCCGATAGTCGATGTCGAAACCGTGCCGCTCCGGCAGTTCGCGCACCTCGGCGGCAGCCCAGCGCATGCTGTCCCACAGCAGGCGCGCGCCGTCGCGGCCGAGCGAATCCTCGAGCGGCTGCATGTCGCACGACCAGCCGAGCAGCGCCTGCCCGCCGTTGCGGCCCGACGCGGCCCACGCGACGCGACTCGCCTCCAGCACGACGACGCGCTTGCCGGCGAGCGCGAGGCGCAATGCCGTATGCAGTCCGCTGAAGCCCGCGCCGACAACCAGCACGTCGGCGTCGATGCGCTCGCCCAGTTCCGGACGATGCGGGATCGGCGCCGGGTAGGTGCCGGCGTAGTAGCTTGCGACGTGACGGTCGGACTGCACGAACATGCGGACTCCCGTGAAATTCTCATCGAGAAATTTCATGAAAAATTAGCACGACAATTTCACGCAGGCAAGCGCGCGCGGAAAGCGGCGCATCGATGGGCTGGCGGGAAACCTGTCGAGATTCCTCGAGCCGCTACCGGCGGCGAAGCAGACAAGACATCGGCCGCTTCTGCCCGCTCGTTCGCGGTCGCCGACAATTCCTCGTCGTTTCGGCGTGGACATGTTTCCGCCGTTTTCGCCCGTCCGGACCCCGATGAACCGTATCGGCCGATCGGCCGACACACGTGACGCCTCGCGTGTGAACTGCACGGGTGCGGTGATTTTCCCGGCCGTCCGCCCGGCCCATATTTTTACCCTTGTCAAAATTTTGGCCAGAGAGAATATGCGCTGAAACAAGGCGTCATCTGTTCACACACGGCCCCGCAAACCCTTTCAGACCCAACCAATCGCTGACCGGGAGACAAGATGCCCACGAACCAGGATTCACGCCCTACGGACGGATCGGATCACGGAGAATTCTCGCTAAGCGAAGTTCCGCTCGAGAAACGCACCGGGTTCCTGTCCATCACGATGGTGTTGTTGAGTTTCACGTTCTTCACGGGAACGATGTTTGCAGGCGGCAAGATCGGTGTCGCGTTCGACGTCGTCAGCATGATCCAGATCGCCGTGATCGGAAACCTGTTGCTCGCCGCCTATGCGGCGTCGCTTGCGCTGATTGCCGCCCGCAGCGGCCTGAATGCCGTGCTGATGGGGCGATTCTGCTTCGGGGAAATCGGCAGCAAGCTGTCCGATTTCCTGCTGGGCTTCGCCGAACTCGGCTGGTACGCATGGGGAACCGCGACGGTGGCCATCGTATTGGTCAAGCTGCTGGGGTGGCCTGCCTCCGTTACCACGCCGCTGATGATCCTCTTCGGCTTCGGATTTTCGATCACGGCCATCATCGGCTATCGCGGCATGGATGTGCTGTCGCGCGTCTCCGTGCCGTTGATGTTCGTGCTCCTGATGACGTCGATGTGGATCGCCACCCGCGATATCGGCGGCTGGGCCGGCCTCACGCACGTCGTGCCGTCTCATCCGATGCAGTTCTCGGCGGCGGTGACCATGGTCATCGGCACCTTTGCCAGCGGCGCCACCCAGGCAACCAACTGGACGCGCCTCGCACGCAGCGCGCGCAGCGCCGTATCGGCAAGCATGATCGGGTTCTTCGCGGGCAACGGCCTGATGATCGTCGCGGGCGCATACTGCGCAATCGTCTATCAGCAAGCCGACATCGTCGAGGTGATGATGCTGCAGGGCCTGTCGATCGCAGCGGTCGTGATGCTGTGCCTCAATCTCTGGACCATCCAGGGGCCGACGATGTATAACGTGGCGGCCGCCGGATGCCATCTGCTGCGCACCGAGCGGCGCCGCACGCTCGTACTCGTGGGCGCGGCGATCGGCATCGTGCTCGCGGTCGGCGGGATGTACGAGTTGCTGATTCCGTTCCTGGTGCTGCTCGGCTCGATCATTCCGCCCGTCGGCGGTGTGATCATGGCGGACTACTGGTACCGCCATCGCGGGAAATACCCGTCGCTTGCCACCGCCCGCCTGCCGCGCTTCAATCCGGTCGGCCTGGCCGCGTATGCGATCGGCGCCATACTCGCCTATACGTCGCCGTGGATCGCGCCGATCGTCGGCATCGCGGCGTCCGCCGCCGCCTACGTCGTGCTGCTGCAGCTTGCCCGCGCCTTCTCGCGCGAACCGTCCGTCCAGGGTGAATGATTCCGCTGCGCCCCCTTCCGTTCCATCGAACAAAAGGAATCCTCATGAAAATCGTCAACGCCAGATTGCGCGGCCATAGCGGCCTCTTCACGATCGACATCGATGCGGACACGATTCGCGGCATCGACCTCCAGACGTCGCCGCCGGCGCTTCAAGGAGACGCCGTCATCGATGCAGGCGGCAATCTCGTCATCCCGCCGCTGGTCGAACCGCATATCCATCTGGATGCGACGCTGACCGCGGGCGACCCCGAGTGGAACATGAGCGGCACGCTGTTCGAAGGCATCGAGCGGTGGGGCCAGCGCAAGGCCACCATTACGCATGACGATACGAAAGCCCGCGCCCACACCACGATCGGGATGTTGCGCGACAACGGCATCCAGCACGTGCGCACGCATGTGGACGTCACCGATTGCACGCTTGCCGCATTGAAGGCGATGCTCGAGGTCAGGGACGAGGCGCGCGATCTCATCGACCTGCAGATCGTCGCCTTCCCTCAGGAAGGCATCGAGTCGTTCGAGAACGGACGTGAGCTGATGGAGCGCGCGATCGACATGGGCGCCGACGTCGTCGGCGGCATTCCGCATTTCGAGAACACTCGCGACCAGGGCGTGAGCTCCATCAAGTTCCTGATGGATCTCGCGGAACGCAAGGGCTGTCTCGTCGATGTCCATTGCGACGAAACCGACGATCCGCATTCGCGCTTCCTGGAGGTGCTCGCCGAGGAGGCGCGGGTTCGCGGGATGGGCGCGCGCGTCACCGCCAGCCACACGACCGCGATGGGTTCCTACGACAACGCTTATTGCTCGAAGCTGTTCCGCTTGCTGAAGCGGTCGGGAATCCATTTTGTTTCGTGTCCGACCGAAAGCATCCACCTGCAGGGGCGTTTCGACACCTACCCGAAACGACGCGGCATTACGCGGGTGGCGGAACTCGATCGCGCCGGCATCAACGTGTGCTTCGGACAGGATTCGATCAAGGATCCGTGGTATCCCGTCGGCAACGGAAACATCCTGCGCATCCTCGACGTCGGCCTGCACGTGTGTCACATGCTCGGTTATGACGACCTGCAGCGCTGCCTCGACTTCGTCACGGAGCACAGCGCACATGCGATGTCGCTGGGCGATCGCTACGGCATCGCCGTCGGGCGGCCGGCCAATCTGCTGATCCTCGACGCGGATTGCGACTATGAAGTGATCCGCAAACAGGCAAAGGTACAGTTGTCGCTCCGCGCCGGGAAGGTCATCATGCAGCGCGCGCCCGAACGCATCACCTATCCTGAAGCGGGCACGTATTGAGCGCGCGACGACGACGCTGGTCCGACATGCTTGTGGAAGAAAAGCGATGAACCCGTCCGGGCCGACTGCAGGAACGCCCGCCCGGCCCCACGGCCGGCGGGAAGCGCTGCGCGACACGCTGGAGGCGGCCATTCTCGCCGCTGCCGAAGAATCGTTTTCCACGTACGGATTCGACGGGAGTTCCGTTGCGACGATCGCGGCGGCCGCCGGCTTGTCGAAGCAGAACCTGATGTACTACTTCCCCACGAAGCTGGCGCTCTACAAACGCGTGCTGGACGACGTATTGCGCGACTGGCTCGGCAGGATGCGGGAGTTTGCTGCGCCCGATCGCGAGCCCGCGGAAGCGATGTCGGCCTATATCCGGGCCAAACTGGAATTCTCCAGAAGTCGCCCGCATGGATCGCGGGTTTTCGCGCTGGAGATCATCGGCGGCGCGAAGATCTATGGAAAGGAAATCCGCAAGCAACTGATTCCGGTGTTGCGCGACGACATCCGCATGCTCGAACGCTGGATCGACGCAGGCAAGGTCAGGCAGGTCGATGCGGAGCACCTGTTCTTCCTGATCTGGGCCGCCACGCAGGCGTATGCGGATTTCGCTCCCCAGATGCTGCTGGTGCTCGGCAAGCGCACGCTGGGAAGCGACGATTTCGACGCGGCTTACCGCACCATCTCGGGCCTGGTGCTCAAGGCGCTGATAACCGAAGACGGAACGACGGAATGACCGCTTGACCGCCTCGGTCGCCATTCATGCACGGCAATCACGAAGGCATGCGCGGCTGCCCGGCACGATCCGCATTCGCAGGGGAAGTGCGGGACGACATCGCGACGATGTGCGCTTCGTCGCCCGCTCCACTGCTGCTCGCCGGCGAACCGCCGATCAGTCGTCGTGCTTGTAGCGCTTCTTGTTCTTGTGCTTGTTGCCGCGGTAGTAATCGTTGGAACGCGAGTTGTTGCGCGACACGTGGCCGCCCAGCGCAGCACCCGCGCCGCCGCCCACCGCGGCGCCGACGAGGCTGCCGGCCGTGCCGCCCATCGCGTTGCCCGCGGCGGCACCCGCGCCACCGCCCAGTGCGCCGCCGACGACGGCGCCCGTGCGTTCGCGCTTGTTCGACGTCACCGCACCGCCCGCGCCACCGCCCACGGCGCCGCCGATGATCGCGCCCGTGCTCCCGCCGACTGCGTTGCCGACCGCCGCGCCCGCGACGCCACCCAGCGCGCCGCCCAGTGCATTGTTCGTGTCGCTTGCCACGGCCGGCAGCGACGCCACCGCCGTCACACCGACCACCACTGCCATCCCGGCCAATTTCTTCAGCATCTGTCTGCCCTTTCCAATTTCTGAGATATCGGTGGGCGAATTTAGCATCTTTCCGTTAAGCCCATCGTAATGGAGCGTTAAATCGGGCTTTCCTGACCGGAATCGCCGCCGTGCCGAATTCGGCACGCACGTTCGACCGCGCCACGACGCGACGGACGTTCCGCATCGGCTCCCCGCATGATCCCGGCGTTCTTCCTTCCCGCGCCCGCGATCCTGCATTACCATCGTGCGTCCGCCGCGCCTGCCTGCTTCCGGCAAGCGAGCCCAGTCACCTCCCCGTTCCCGCACCGATGCTCGCCCTCGTCATCCTCGCCGGCCTCTGGGCCGGCCTGCAGAACACCCTCGCGGGCGGCGGCTCGTTCATCACGCTGCCCGCGCTGATCGTGTCGGGCATGTCGCCGCTCGCGGCGAACATCACGTCGACGGTCGCGCTGTTTCCCGCGCAGGTCACGACGGGCTGGGCGAGCCGAAACATGGTGCGCGGCGCCGGCAAGCTGTCGTTTCGCGCGCTGTTCGCGATCAGCGTGGTCGGCGGCGCGCTCGGCGGGCTGCTGTTGCTGAAGACGCCTTCGTCGATCTTCTCGCGCCTCGTGCCGTGGCTCGTGCTGTTCGCGACGATCGTGTTCGCGTGGGGCAGCTTTTTCCGCAAGCCGAGCGAAGGCGCCGCGCACCTCGGCACGATTCCGGCCGCGGTCTCGCAGTTCATGATCGCGATCTACGGCGGTTACTTCGGCGGCGGGCTCGGCTTCCTGATGATGGCCACGCTGACGATGGCCGGCCTGTCGCCGCGTCACGCGATGTCGACGAAGAACGCGCTCGCGGGCGTGATGAACGCATCGGCCGTCGTGCTGTTCGTGACGTCGCCGCAGCTGCACTGGGGCGCGGCACTCGCGCTCGGCGGCGGCGCGATCGTCGGCGGGCTGCTCGGCACATGGGCGCTGCATCGCGTGAACGAACGCGTGCTGCGGATCGGGATCGTCTGCATCGGCGCGCTGCTCACCGTCGGGTTGTTCGTCAAGCCGATCTGACGCACGCACACCGCTGCCGCCGCCGCGGCAGTCATTCCGATTCACCGCCGGCAGCCCGGCACCAAGCGATGCTGCCCGGCGCGCTCCTCCACGATTTCCTGCCGTGGCTGCCGGTCCGGGCCGGCGTGCGCGTTCAGCCGAACGGCCGCACGCCGATCAGCGGGCCGTGCAGGAACAGCGCGAACACGGCCCACACGACGAGCCCGGCCGCGATCGCCACCGCGTCGCCCGGCAGCCCGCCGGCCGGATAACGAACGCCGTCGCGGCGATCGCGCGTACGCGACACGACGAAATCGACGAGCGACCACACGAGGAACGCGCCGAACAACACGACCGCGTGCACCGTGCCGTTGATCAGCAAGTGCGCGACGGCCCAGACCATCACGCCGGCCAGCATCGGATGCCCGACGAGCGTCTTGATCCGGTTGCGCGGCACATACGCCGCGGCGATCAGCACGAACGCGAACGCGGTCAGCATGCCGGTGAGGTGGCGCACGCCGACGGGCGACACCCACAGTAGCGTCGCACTCTCGCGCGCGATCCCGTAGCCACGGACGATCAGCACGAAGCCGACGATCGACGCGACCGCATAACCGGCCTTCCAGCCTTTCTCGCCGATTCGCGCGATCATCGCGGAGCGCCAGCCGTCGGCGACGATCCGGATCGAATGCACACCGAGGAAGATCGCTAAACCGAGAATCAGGACGAGCATCGGCTGTCTCCGTCTGGAATGATGAGTGGGGAAGCGTCGCGCGCGGCATACGATGCGCCGTTCGCGGAGCCGGTGGCGAGGCCGGCGCGGGTCGCACCGGGCACGGGCGCGATCCGCGCCGATCATAAACGCCGGGGCCGCCGTTGTGAAGCATGCAGAATGTGCGGTGTGGCAAGCTTTGCGCTTTCGTGCGTCGGATCTGCGGCCGCCCCGCTACCCTTTCGTACGCCGCCGGCGCCCCTGCCGCTTCGATATTCGACCCATTGGCGTGGATGCGACACGGTCGGTGCGGGCGAGCGCGCCCAACGCCGGTAGGCGGGATTGACTGGCTCGGGCTTGGCGCAAACATGCGTCGCGCATCCGTGCGTTGCGTACGGCAGCCACTGCGCGTCGCGCGCATCGGCCGGCGATCGAGTAGTCGGAAAGAAAGGAGAACAGACATCGCGAAGCTGGGGCTTCGCGTGATCGACACTAGGCTTTCTTACGTGTCGATGACGATTTCGAAGTCAATTTGGTTGCCATTTCCGGCGACGGCTTTGCAGTCCGTTGAGATGCCGACTTCGATTTCTGCCCTGCCGCCGGTTTTGGCGCGGGTTTCGGTGCGGGTTTCGGCGAAGATTTCGGCGAAGATTTCGGCACGGGTTTCGGCGAAGGCTTTGGCGAAAGTTTCGGCGCCGCCTTCGATGCCGGTTTCCGCACAAGCTTCGACGCCGTCCCGGATGCCGTCTTCGGCGCCGCCCTCGCCTTGCGCTTCGGCGGCCCCGCCAGCAGCGCTGCGCGATACGCGCCGCGACACCAGTCGAACAGCGCGCCCGCATCCTCCAGCACATCGGCCGGCGTCTCGTAGTAGCCCTCGAGCGCGATGGTGCGCGTACGCCCCGAATACGAAAACGGCCCCATCCCCGCCGCGATGAACGCCGGACGGTTCACGTCGTCGACACGCAGGAACATCGACCCGCGCGCCAGGAAGCCGAACATCACGCCGTCGAGCCGCAGCGCGGCGCCGCTGAAAAACCGCGTGACTTCGATATGGCCGAGGCTCGCGATCTGATACGCGATCTCCTCGCCGTGCGCCTTGTCCGCCTGCCAGCTCATCGGCCGCCCTTGTCCGTCAAGCGGCGCCGATACAGCGCTGCGTCCACGCATCGAGCGCCGCATCGTCGAAGCCGACGGCCGCCGCGCTGTCGCGAATCTGCCGCCACGTCGCGCGGTCGACCGGAATGCCGCCGGCGCCGCGCGCGGCGCGGCTCGCTTCCTCCGGCTCGCCGGGCACCTGCACCGGCACATCGCCCGTCTGCGGCGACGCCTTCGCCCATGCGACGAACGCATCGGCTTCGCGCTCGGCATCGGCCGCGTCGAACGCTTTCGGATCGATCAGCACCGACAGCATCCCGTTGACGATCGCGCTCGTCTTCTGCAGCGTGTCGCCGTACGTCGTATGCCCGCCGACGAGCGCGCCGCCGAAGATCTCGCACATCGCCGCGAGCGCATAACCCTTGTGCAGCCCGAACGGCAGCAGCGCGCCGAACGGCTGCTCGTGCATCACGGCCGGATCGTCGGTCGGCTGGCCGCGATGGTCGATCAGCGACCCGGCCGGCACGCGCTTGCCCTGGTTATGCGCGACGCGTGTCTTGCCATACGCGATCGCGCTCGTCGCGAAATCGAGCAGCAGCGGCGGCCGGCCCGCACGCGGATACGCGGCGCAGAACGGATTCGTGCCGAAGCGCGGATCGGTGCCGTGCAGCGGCGCGACCAGCAGGTCGCCCGGCACGTTGACGAAATGGAACGACACGAGCCCCGAGCGCGCGCACTGCTCGGCCCAGTGCCCGATGCGGCCGAGGTGATGCACGTCGCGCAACCCGATCGCGCAGATGCCCATGCGCCGCGCGCGCTCGATTCCCTCGACCATCGCCTCGAACGCGATCACCTGGCCGAAGCCGCGCCCGCCGTCGATCGTCAGCACCGCGCCGCCGTCGCGGACGATCGACGCGTGCCCGTTCAGCTGCAACTGCCCTTCCCGCCACGACGCGACGTAGTTCGGGATCATCCCGATCCCGTGCGAATCGTGGCCCGCGAGATTCGCGCCGACCAGGTGATCGGCGACGAGCCGCGCTTCGCGCTCGCTGCTGCCGGCCCGTTCCCAGAGTGCCGCGACGAATGCGTGCAGCGGTTCGGCGCGCATGCGCAGCGGTTCGGTGTCGGGTGTCGGCAGTGCGGTCATCGGCAGGGTTCCGTCAGGTCGGATCGGGTTGGGCAATCGGGACGTCGAACGGCCGCGGCGATCAGCGCGCGGTCGCGATCACGTCGGCAACCGCTGCGGTCAGCTTCTTCGCGTACGGCACGTGCAGGAACTCGTTCGGCCCGTGCGCGTTCGACTTCGGCCCGAGCACGCCGCACACCATGAACTGCGCGGACGGGAAGCCTTCCTGCAGCACGTTCATCAGCGGGATCGTGCCGCCGAGGCCCATGTACGCGCAGTCCGCGCCGAAGTGACGGCGCGACGCGGCGTCGAGCGACGACGCGAGCCACGGCGCGAGATCCGGCGCGCTCCAACCCGTCGCGGCGCCCGCGTCCGGCTTGAACGTGACCTTCGCGTTGTACGGCGGATCGAGTTCGAGCAGTTCCTTCAGCTGCTGCACGGCCTGCGCGGCGTCGACGAGCGGCGGCAGGCGCAGCGACAGCTTGAACGCGGTGCGCGGACGCAGCACGTTGCCCGCATCGGCGAGCGCCGGCATGCCGGCCGCGCCCGTCACCGACAGCGACGGACGCCACGTCGAATTCAGCAGCGCCTCGCGCGGATCGGTCGTGGTCGGCAGCACCGGCTTGCCGTCCGCGCCGCACGCCCACGGCAGCCCCTTCCATACTGCATCGCCGAGAATCGCGGCGGCCACGTCGGCTTCGCGCACGCGGCTCGACGGGATCTCGCAATGGAACACGCCAGGCAGCAGGTTGCCGTTCTTCGCGTCCTCGAGACGCTCGAACAACTGGCGCATCACGCGGAAGCTCGACGGCGCGATGCCGCCGTAGACGCCCGAATGGATGCCTTCTTCCAGCACCTCGACCTGCAGGTCGCCGGACACGAGGCCGCGCAGCGACGTGGTGAGCCACATCTGGTCGTAGTTGCCGGCGCCCGAATCGAGACACACGACGAGCGACACCTGGCCGAGCCGGTCGCGCAGCGCATCGACGTACGGCAACAGATCGTAGCTGCCCGATTCCTCGCAGGTCTCGATCAGGCCGACGCAGCGCGGCCGTTCGATGCCCTGCTCGTCGAGCGCGCCGAGCGCCGCAAGGCTCGCGTAGATCGCATAACCGTCGTCCGCGCCGCCGCGGCCGTACAGCTTGCCGTTCTCGAACTTCGGCGTCCACGGGCCGAGGTCCGCGCGCCAGCCGTCGAATTCGGGCTGCTTGTCGAGGTGGCCGTACAGCAGGATCGTGTCGGTGCTGCCCGAGCGCGTGGCGGGCGTCTCGAAGAAGATCACCGGCGTGCGGCCGGGCAGGCGCACGATTTCGAGCTTCAGGCCCTTCACGGGCTGGCGTTCGGCCCACTGCGCGGCATCGGTGACGACGCGCTCGAGATAACCGCGCTTCTCCCAGTCGGGATCGAACGCGGGGCTCTTCGCGGGGATCGCGATGTAGTCGGTCAGTGCGTGGAGGATTTCATCGTTCCACTTGCGCTCGATGAAGGTAACGAGCTTGTCATGGTCGAGGACGGGGGTAGTGTCGACGGAGGTCATGGTGGGGGGCCTGGATCGGGCTGACGAAAAACCAGATCATACGCCGTTGATCCGCCGTCCGCGCCCCCTTCCGCGCGCGTTCAGACCGCCCGCGGGAACGCGTCGCGCAGCCCTGCTGCGCACGCGAGCGCGTCGTCCCACAGCCGCCGCGTCAGTTCGCCGGCATCCTCTTCGCGCGCGAGCGCCGCGGCCTCGCCCGACCACAGCAGCGAGAAATCGTCGCGGCCCTGCCGCTCGAACGCGCCGCGCAGCGGATCGACCGCGGCCGTCGCGAGCGGGAACGCGGGTGCGAGCGCGCTCATCGGCCCCTGCTCGCGCATGAAGCGCGTCAGCAGCCCGCGCGCCGGGCGGCCCGTATACAGGTTGGTCACGCGCGTGCCGTCGTCGCGCGCGGCACGCACCGCCGCGCGATGCTGCGCCGAGCGGCCGGCCTGCGGCGTCAGCAGGTAGCCGGTGCCGATCTGCACCGCACGCGCGCCGAGCGCGAACGCGGCCGCGATGCCTCGCCCGTCGGCGATCGCGCCGGCCGCGATCACCGGCGCGCGCACCGCGTCGACGATCTGCGGCAGCAACGCGAACAGGCCTGGTTGCGCGTGGATGTCGTCGGTCAGGAACATCCCGCGATGGCCGCCGGCCTCCGCGCCTTGAGCAACGATCGCATCGACGCCGCGCGCATCGAGCCAGCGCGCTTCCTCGACGGTCGTTGCGGACGAAACGACCAGCGCGCCGGTGCGCCGCACGCGCTCGAGCAGCGTGTCGTCCGGCAGCCCGAAATGGAAGCTCACGACGGCTGGCCGCAACTCCTCGACGACCGCGCACATCGCTTCGTCGAACGGCGCGCGGCCGGGACCGCCCTTCACGTCGTCCGGATCGAGCCCGGCTTCCGCGTAGTAGCCGGCGAGCGATGCGCGCCAGCGCGCGTCGACCTCCGCGTCGGGCGCCGGCGGCGTATGGCAGAAGAAGTTCACGTTGAACGGCGCGGGCGTGCGCGCCCGGATCGCCGCGATCTCGTCGCGCAGTTGCTGCGGGCCGAGCGCCGCGCATGCGAGCGAACCGAGCCCGCCGGCTTCGCAAACCGCGATCGCGAGCGGGCTCAGCGAACCGACCATCGGTGCCTGGATCAGCGGCAAACGGGAAGGCAGCATCGTCATCGGAGTCCTTTTTCGGGATTTTCGGAATGCGTGGCCATCGCAAGCGTCGGCGGCCGTTCAGGCGGCCGGTTGCCCCGGCAACTGGCCGACCCACGCGGCAAGCTGCGCTTCGCCCTCTTCGTCGAGCCTGCCCGTGAGCACACCGTACCATGACGCGATCGCGTCGGCCGGCTGCGTGGCCTTCAGGACCTCCAGGCTCTTTTCCAGGAATGTCGGAAAGAACGGAATGCCGCGCATGTACAGGAACGTCGAATCGGTGATGCGCACCTGACCGTACACGTCGCGCATCCACGCAAGATGCGGCAGCGCCTCGTGAAGATGGCCGCTTTGCATCAGCGCGGAGATGAAGTTCACGCATGCGGCGACGTCCGACTGCTCGCGCGTTTCATGATTGACCTGGGCGGCTTTCTGCATCCACGCTTCGCCGCGCTCCACCTCGCCGCACATCACCGACGTCGTCGCGAGCTGCACCGCGTTGTGCGCGCTCGGCTCCTTGTCGAACAGCGCCAGCCAGTACTGGAACGCCTCCGGGTAGCGATCCATCGCCGAATACGCGAGCGCGCAAAGCCGTGCCGCATCGGCGAGACGTTCGGCGTGCGGCGCGGCACCCGCGATCGCGGCCTCGTGCCGGCCGGCCTGGTAGGCCGCCAGCGCAGGCGCTAGTTCGGGCGCGATGTCGGGGCCGTTTTGCTGCTCCGGCGCCTCCTGCTCGCCGGTCGAAGGCACTTGCGCCGCCGTCGACGCCTCGTCGCGCGGTTTCTTTCCGAACAGCTTTCCCAGCAAGCCCATGATGGTTTTCCTTTTCGTTGTTTTCGTTGTCGCACACGAACGGCTTCGTTCGCCGCACGCTATCTTCCGCCGCTATCTTTCGCCGCGATCCATTCCGCGCCGGTACGCGGCCGGGCTCGTCGCCGCGACGCGCCGGAAATGCCGGCGCAACGATTCCTCGGAGCCGAACCCCGCGCGCGCCGCGACCTGCGCGAGCGGCAGCGCGGGTTGCGCTTCGAGCATGTCCTTCGCGACGTTCACGCGTTCGCGGATCAGCCATGCGAGCGGCGACATCCCCGTCGCGTCCGCGAACTGGCGCTGCAGCGTGCGCGTGCTCATCGCGGCCTGCGCGGCGAGCGACGCGAGCGTGTGCGGCTCGGCCGCGTGCGCGCGCATCCAGTCGATCAGCTTCGCGAGCCGGTCGCTGCCGCCCGGCGCGACCGGACGCGGCACGAACTGCGCCTGGCCGCCGTCGCGATGCGGCGGCAGCACGAGGCGTTGCGCGACACGGTTCGCGACGGCGCCGCCGTGATCGCGGCGCACCAGATGCAGCAGCATGTCGAGCCCCGCCGCCGAACCGGCCGACGTGACGATCTGCCCTTCGTCGACGTACAGCGCATCGGGATTCACGCGCAGCGCCGGGTAACGCGCCTGCAGGCGCTCCGCGTAACGCCAGTGCGTCGTCACGGTGAGCCCGTCGAGCACGCCGGCCGCCGCCAGCACGAACACGCCGGAACAGATCGAACAAAGCCGCGCGCCGCGCCGATGCGCGGCCCGCAGCTTCTTCAGCAGCGGCTCCGGCGGCAGTTCTTCGGAATCGCGCCAGCCGGGAATCACGATGGTATCCGCGCGATCGAGCGTCGCGAGCCGGTACGGCGCGGCGACCGTGATGCCGCCCGCCGCGCGCACCGGCCCCGGCTCGCTCGCGCACACCGCGAAGCGATACCAGTCGACCCCGAGTTCGGGGCGTTCGAGCGCGAACAGTTCGACCACGCAGCCGAATTCGAACGTGCAGAGGCGATCGTAGGCGAGCGCGACGACGAGATGATTGTGCATGGCGCGATGTTACCGGAACTTGTCGATCGCGCCACTGCCGTGAAACGCGCCGAACCGCGATACTGCATTCCATCCCGGCGCATTCCGCGCCCGTTCATCCAGGAGAGCCTGCCCATGTCCTTCGTCACCGACGTGCCCGCCGCCGACAGCCCCGCCGCCCTCGCGCATTTCGAGGCATCGCTGCGATTCGAGACCGATTGCTGGGACGTGCACGACGCGCTCGCGTCCGGCGCACCGGATTTCGTGCTGCTCGACGTGCGCGGCCCCGACCAGTTCGCCGCCGGCCACGTGCCCGGCGCGCGCAACCTGCCGCGCCGCAAGATCGTCGCGGGCAAGCTCGCCGGCTATCCGGCCGACACGCTGTTCGTCGTCTACTGCGCGGGCCCGCACTGCAACGGCGCCGCGCGCGCGGCGATCGCACTCGCGCGCCTCGGCCGCCCCGTCAAGCTGATGATCGGCGGCGTAACGGGCTGGCTCGACGAAGGTTTCGCGTTGAGTAACGAACTGCAGCCGGCGGACGCCGAAGCCCACTGATCATTATTAAAAACGCAACAATCAATTGCCGGCACACAAACGGAAAAAGCGCGACAATCAGCCACATTGCAGTTCGGACGGAGCAGCACAATGAATGATGCAGTCCTGATTCAAGTGGCCGGTTCGGTCGTCGCGATCGCGCTCTATTTCCTGCCGGCCGTCGTTGCCGACCGGCGCGGCCGGCACGACAAGCTGACGATCGCGATGTTCAACGCGCTGTTCGGGTGGACCGGCATCGGCTGGCTGATGACGCTGTACTGGGCGTGCCAGCCGAACCCGCGCACCGATGTCGCGCAGACGATCCTCGCGAAACGCCGCGGCATCAGCATGCGGACCTTCTCGACCGGCCTCGTCGAACGCGTGCAGCGCCGCGTCGCCGCCCAGGAGCAATGGGCTGAGAAGCAAGGCTGCCGTTAAGTCCCTCTTTCCCCTTCACCGTGCCGCGTCGAACTTCGGCATCCTGACATTGGTCGACGCGCGGTAATTCCACTTCAGCTCGTCTTGCGGCGGCCAGCCGCGCGCGCGCAACCACGCCGCGAACGCCCCCGCCGTCACCGCCCGCGCGATCCGCTCGCCCGGGCACCCATGCGGCCCCGTGCCGAAGCCGAAATTCGGCCCGGCGGCGCGGCCGGGCACCAGCCGGTGCGGGTCGCGATGCACGGCCGGGTCGCGGTTCGCCGCGGCGAGCACGACGAGGATCGCGTCGCCGGCTTCGACGGTCACGCCTTCGATCGTCGTGCGCGACGCGACGAAGCGGCGCGTGTTCTGCACCGGCGCATCGAAGCGCCCGACTTCGGCAACGAAAGCGTCGAGCGCGGCGTCGTCCGGCGCGGCGCGCGCGGTTTCCGCCTCCCCGTTCCATGCCGCCAGCGAGTTGCCGAGCCACGCGGCCGTCGCCTCGCAGGTCTGCGACAACAACCCGACGAGATTCGCGACCAGCGCGCCGCCCGCCTGCCAGCCCGACGCGCGGGCCGCCTGCTGCACCGCGGCGACGAGCGTGCCGTCGTGCGCGTGCGTCTGCGCAACGCGCTCGGTCATCCGGTCGAGCAGTTGCCGCGCGCCGTCGCTCGCGCGGGCCAGCGCGGCCGCGTCCGACAGCGGCGACAGCGCGGCGACGAAGTCGACGACCCGCGCCGCGATGTCGTCGAGCTGCGTCTCGTCGAAGCCGAGCAGATCGGCAACCGCGCAGACGGGCACCGTCATGCACCACCCATTCAGCGCGCCGGCATCGCCCGGCGCCGGCAGCCGCCGCGCGGCAAGCTGCGCGGCACGGTCGCGCAGCTTGCCCGTGTCGACCGGCGCGAACGCCGTGCGCAGCGCCTGCTTCGGCACGTCGTGCCGCAACGCGCCGTCGTTCATGCGCACCAGCTCGCCGAACAGCGCGCCGGCCGTGGTGCCGCGCAACGCGGGCGGCACGGGCGCGTCCAGCGGACGCACACGGCAGGCGGGATGGCCGAGCACGGCCGTCACGGCCGCCGCGCGGCTCGCGACCCACAGGCCGAGCGTGGCGTCGAACGCGAGCGGCGGCCCGTCGACGAGCGCCGCATAGTAGGGATAGGGATCGCGGTGCGTCACCGCGGCAATGGGATCGGTCGGGTTCGGGTTCATGCGAGCAGTATCGGCGCAGCGCGCTGCCGCATGTTTCGGGTTCGCGTGAAATGTCGTCGCGCCGGCGCTGCGTATCGCTTGCATTGCCCGCATCGCCGCATCGCAACGCCGGGCTGGCTTCAGGCCGCCGACCGGTAGCGGTGCGACTGCATGCGCATCCGGACGCGCCCGGCCGAAATCGCGCGCGGCTCCGGCACCACCGTGTCGTGATGGAACATTTCCTGTCGGAACTCGCCGTGCTCGTCGAACCACTGGCAGATCAGCCAGTCGCCGTCGTCGAACACGACCGGCCCGGCATAGGTGACGGTCATGCGCGGCCCGCCGGTTTTCAGCGTCACGACATCCCCGACGCGAAACCCGACACGCCGATTTTCTCGGATCGTCATCGCTCTCTCGATATTTATATATTGATATTCCCGGCGGCCCGCACAACCGGTCATTTGAATATGACGCAGATTATCAATCAAATAAATAACCGGCAACTCCCGCGCACGAAAATTCGTCGATCGGAACAATGTAACAATGCGCGGCACCAGTGCGCGCGGCCGGCAATCCTCGCGGATCGGGCGCGGATTGTGCGCCGAGTCCGGCCGGGCCGGCGGCATGCGGAGAATAAACGATGGTTTTCGCATCGTCACCGGCGATTAAACCGGATGCGAAATCAGTTGATTATTGTCAATCAAATTGCCGGCTGGGAACGATCCCACGTTTATTTGTGCTCATTCTCCGAACGAAACCGGTGAATTATCCTGCGCCGCAAACCAGCGATTGATATCGCGCCCCGGCACAGCCGCCTGCGTGAACGTGAACGTGCCGTCGCGCGCCATCTCCGTGGCGGCGCGCAGGAACGCGCCGAGCGCGGCCCGCGCCAGCGCGCCGCCGACGCTGACGCGCTTCACGCCGAGCGCCGCCAACTCGTCGACGCTCAGCAACCCGCCCTGCAGCCCCATCACGACGTTGACGGGCGCGCCGACCGCCTGCGTCACCGCCGCGATCTCGGCGGCGTCGGTGATGCCCGGCGCATACAGCACGTCGGCGCCCGCGTCGCGATAGGCGACGAGCCGCGCGATCGTGTCGGCGAGGTCGCGACGGCCGTTCAGGTAGTTTTCGCAACGCGCGGTCAGCGTGAACGGAAACGGCAGCGCGCGCGCCGCGTCGACGGCCGCCGCGATACGCTCGACCGCCGCGTCGCGCGCGTAGATCGGCTCATCGGCACGGCCCGTCGCATCCTCGATCGAGCCGCCGACCGCGCCGGCCTCGGCCGCCAGCCGGATCGTTTCCGCCACCGTTGCGGGCGCGTCGCCGAAACCGTTCTCGAGATCGGCGCTCACCGGCAGGCCGCCCGCGGCGACGAGATCGGCGATGTGATCGAGCATCGCGTCGCGGTCGATCGCGTTGTCGGGCTTCCCTTTCGAAAACGCGTAGCCGGCGCTCGTGGTGGCGAGCGCCTCGAAACCGGCCATCGCGAGCAGGCGGGCGGTGCCGGCGTCCCACGGGTTCGGGATGATGAACGCGCCGGGGCGCGTATGCAGCGAGCGGAAAGCTTCGGCTTGGCGGGCCTGACGGTCGGAACGGTTCATCGCGGACTCCCGGAAAGTGTTGACGGGTGAGCTTACGCCGGTCGTGCGCGCGACGTTTCAGCAATGACCGAAATGTCGCCGCGCGACAGGAAGAAGTCGGAGGCGGGCCGGCGGCAGCGAGCGGGCAAACCCCCAACCCGCTTTCGTTCACTTCGATGCGGGCTGCGCGCCGTCGACGATCTGCTTGCGCACGTTCGCGTCGCCCGCGTCGGTCACCTCGTATGTGAACGTCATCGGTTGCGTCGGGTTGAATCGTAATCGTGAATGACGGACGGCCGAAGCCGCGCGTGCCGCGTCAGACGACGTAAGCGCCCTTCGCGTGCAGCTCCGCTTCGGTGCGCTCGAGCGCCGCGATCGCATCGCTGCCTTCGAGCGCGAGCAACTGCGCGACCAGCGCCTCGGCCATCGCATGCGCGGCCACCAGCGACGGAAAGAACGACGGGCTGTCGTGCGTGAAGATCAGTTGCGCGTCCGCGTGCAGCGCAATCGGCGACACCGCGCTGTCGGTGATCGCGACGATCCGGCTGCCCTGCGCCTTCGCGGCCTGCGCGACGCGCGTCGCCTCCGCCGAATACGGCGCGAAGCTGATGACTACGGTCACGCTCTGCTTCGCGATCGTCCGCAGCTCCATTTCGAGCGAACCGGCGACGCCGTTGAGCAGCGACACGGTCGGACGGAACAGCCGGTAGCCGTACACGAACCCGAACGCGACCGGATAACACGAGCGGAACCCCGCGACGTGCACGTGCGATGCCTTGCGGATCAGCCTGGCCGCATCTGCGAGCGCGTGCTCGTTCTGCGCGGCGGTGGCCGACAGGTTGTGCTGCTGCGCGGCGAGCAGGTCGTGCGCGAGCGACGCCTTCGCGTCGGGCCGCACGAGCGAGCGCGCACGCTGCGTCAGCGGCTCGGGGCGCGTGCGCACGCGCGCGACGCACAGGTCGCGCAGCTCGTTCCAGCCGGGGAAGCCGAATTGCTGCGCGAGCCGCACGAGCGACGCAGGCTGCACCTGCGCGCGCTGCGCGACCTTGCGCATCGACGAGGTGGCGACCTCGTCGGGATGATCGAGCAGGAATGCGGCGCCCGCCTGGAATTGCGGGCTCAGCTCGGAAAATTGCGCCCGGATCCGGGACGCGAGTTCGTCGAAATTGGCGGCCATCTTGGTGGGAACGGGAACCGGTCGTTCATGGTATCACCGGCCCCGCGCACACCGGTCAGCGCAGCACTTCGACGTGGTCGGCGTCGACCTTCACCTTGCCCGACCACTTGCGCTCGAACTCGCCGGTCAGCTTCACTTCGCTCTTGTCGCTGACGGGCTGGCCGGCCGCCCACAGCTTGTTGTCGATCTCGACGCGGATCGTGCCGGTCGCATCGGCGAACTCGTAATCCTCGCCGCCGGCATGCTTGACGATGCGCCCCTGCAATTGCACGTGCTGGTCGTCCTTGCCGTTCGCGAGCAGTTCCTTCACGGTCGTCGTGGTCACCGTGGACGGCCCCGTGTATTGCGCGTAGACGGCGGCAGGCAGCGTGGCGAGCGCGACCGTCAGGATTCTGGCCAGATGTTTCATGATGTCGATCCTCTTCTTCGATGTGATGCCGCGCCCCGTTGAACGCGACGGCGCCAGATTACGGACCGTAAGATTAAGCAAACCTGAAGGTCGTGCCGAAGCGACACGGTGCCGCATCGGGCGGGTTCGAAAGCCCGCGCCGAGCGCCGCCCGCATTTAAGCCTGGCCTAAGACGCGTGCGCTTATCATGGGAACCCCGGGCGCCGCGGCGCCCCGTTGAAGAGACACGAATCCATGCGCGTACTGCTCGTCGAGGACGATCCGCTGATCGGCAGCGGGCTCGAACAGGGCCTCAAACAGGAAGGCTTCGCGGTCGACTGGGTGAAGGACGGCGACGCCGCGTCGCTCGCGCTGCGCTCGACCGGCTACGGCCTGCTGCTGCTCGATCTCGGGCTGCCGAACCGCGACGGCCTGTCGGTGCTCGCCGCGCTGCGCCGCCGCGACGAAACCTTGCCCGCGATCATCATCACCGCGCGCGACGGCGTGCCGGACCGCATCGCCGGCCTCGACAGCGGCGCGGACGACTATCTCGTCAAGCCGTTCGAGCTCGACGAGCTGCTCGCCCGCATCCGCGCGGTCAATCGCCGCCATGCGGGCCGCGCGCAGACGACGCTCGCGATCGGCCCGCTGCGGCTCGATCCCGTCAAGCACCTCGTCTGGCTCGACGACGAGGAAGTGCCGCTGTCGCCGAAGGAGTTCGTACTGCTGCACGAGCTGATGCGCGAACCGGGCGCGGTGATTTCGCGCGAGCAGTTCGAGGAGCGGCTGTATAGCTGGGGCGAGGAAATCGAAAGCAACGCGGTGCAGGTACACATCCACAACCTGCGCAAGAAGCTCGGCCACGACATGATTCGCACGGTGCGCGGCGTCGGCTACCGGATCGGTGACGGCACATGACGGGCATGCAACGCGCGATCGCGCGCTGGCGCAACGCGTCGCTGCGGCGGCGCCTGCTGATGTGGCTGCTGCCGGCCGCGTGCGTGATCGGGCTGGTCGCGAGCGCGGGCACCTACTGGGGCGCGCTGCGCGAACTCGACGACCTGCTCGACGACCAGATGCGCAGCATGTCGAAGCAGATCGTCGTCGGCCCGAACGGCGAGCTGTCGTTCAGCAACCAGGCCAAAGGCAAGCACGGCTTCGAAGCCAGCGATCCCGACGCCGTACTGCTGCAGGTCTGGCGCAACGGCACGCTCATGTATTCGACCGACCGCGATTCGAAGCTGCCGCCGCCCGCGCAGACGGGCATCGCGAGCGTCGACGTCGACGGCCAGCCGTGGCGCACCTATGTGACCGAGCGCGGCGGCACGACGATCCGGCTCGCGCAGGCACGTCATGCGCGATGGGAAGCGATTGCGGGCATCGCCGTGCACCTGCTGTGGCCGGTGTTCTCGATGCTGCCGGTGCTGGCGATCGGCCTGTGGTTCGGCATCGGTGCCGGGCTGCGGCCGCTGCGCACGATCGCGTCGGGCCTGAAGCGCAGGAATGCGAACAATCTCGAACCGGTCGACGTCGCATCGATGCCGAACGAGGTCCGGCCGCTCGCCGAAGCGATCAACGACCTGCTCGCGCGACTCGACCGCTCGTTCACGCTGCAGCGGCACTTCATCGCCGATGCCGCGCACGAGTTGCGCACGCCGATCATGGGGCTGTCGATCCAGTCGAATCTGCTGCGGCGCGCGGCGACCGCCGAAGAGCGCGAGCGCATCCTTGCGCAAATCCATGCGGGCACGACGCGCCTCGGCCACCTCGCCGAACAGTTGCTGACGCTCGCGCGCCTCGAACCCGATGCGCAAGCGGCCACGTCCGCGTCGGCGCCCGTCGATCTCGCCGCGCTGTGCCGGTCGGTGGTCGCGGACCGCGCGCGCGTCGCCGACGCACACCGGATCGATCTCGGCGCGATCGTCGCAGCGCCCGTGATGGCCGCGGGCAATATCGACACACTGCGCGTGCTGCTGAACAACCTCGTCGACAACGCGATCCGCTATGCGGGCGACGGCGCGCGCGTCGACGTGTCCGCACGCGTCGACGGCACGACGCCCGTGCTCGAAGTCGCCGACGACGGCCCCGGGATCCCCGAAGCCGAGCGCACCGATGTGTGGGAGCGCTTCTATCGCGGCGAGGGCGCGCAGGCGGCCACGTCGTCGGGCAGCGGGCTCGGGCTGTCGATCGTCAAGCGGATCGCCGAACAGCATCGCGCGACGGTCGCACTCGGCACCACGCGCGGCGGGCGCGGGCTGACCGTCACGGTGCGCTTTCCTGCACCGGTCTGATGCGCGTGTGACAGGCAGCTTGTCCACAGATTATGTTGGCAAGCTTGTGGACAACCTTCCATTAACGGCACCAAGCCGTTGATCGGTAAGGGTTTGTCACGCGTGCGCGGCAAATGCGCCATGCAGTCGCGAATACGTGCATGTTTGCCGCCGACACCGCCTCAACCGCGCGTTATGCACCGCCCTTGGTCAACCACGCGCTCGACTCAATTGTCGTAGACGATCCGCTCGACCCGCAGGCCGGTCGAGGTTTCGAGGATGCTCGCGTGCTTCTCCACGTAGCAATACAGAAGGCCCTTCGGATAGTCGTCCTGCCTGGGTCGGGTTCAGTCCTCTCCATGAACGATAACGGCACCGCCCAACGGATACGCACCGACGTGTTCGCCATTAATAGAGCTGGCCGTTCGGCGACCCACACGCAAATTTGACAACCAGTTGTCGTTTACGTAAAGTAGTTGTCAATTCATGATGCGTATCAAATATGACGAAATCCGAGAAGTTGACCGCCGTCGCGTTGTCCGTATTCCGGTTGAACGGCCTGCTGATCGAATGGGGCAACGCCTTTGCCGGGCCGCACGGCTTGACCAGTGCGCGCTGGCAAGTGCTGGGCGTGATCTCGATGGCGCCGGAAGCGCCGAACATCCCGCAGATCGCCGACGCGATGGGCATCACCCGGCAGGCCGTGCTGAAACAGATCAACGTGCTCGTCGACGAAGGGCTGGCCCAGTCGCTGCCGAACCCGGCGCACAAGCGCTCGCCGCTGTATTCGCTGACACCGCGCGGCGAAACGGCCTATCAGGCCGTGGTCGGGCAATGGCAACAGCACGTTCGCGACATCGCCGGCGACTTCAGTTCAACCGACCTGGATGCGGCGATTCGCGTGCTGTCGGCGATGTCCGTCGCGCATGACCAGGATGCACACGCGTAACCGCACGATTGCCCCTTGACCCACAGGAGCTCCCATGCCTCAGTTCAAGCCGATGGATCCGGCCTTTCCGATCCAGCAACAGATCGCCATCGACGCGCAGCCCGTCGTCCTCGTCAACGTGTTCACGCTGGCCCCCGCGGACGAAGCGGACTTTCTGGCCGTGTGGAAGGACGATGCCGAGTTCATGAAACGGCAGCCGGGATTCATCTCGACGCAGCTTCATCGCGCGCTCGGCGACAGCCCGACCTACCTGAACTACGCGATCTGGGAATCGACGCACGCGTTTCGTGCGGCCTTCACGCATCCCGAGTTCGTCGCGAAACTGTCGGCCTATCCGTCGTCCGCCGTCGCCAGCCCGCACCTGTTCCAGAAAGTCGGTGTGGCCGGTATTTGCACCGCGTGAGCCCACGTGCGAATCGCGGCAGCGTGTGGCATTTGCCGGTGTCGTGCCCGCCGACCGCGAATGCGCAGTTCTCCACAGAAAATGTTGGCAAGCTTGTGGATATCCTGCGCACCGCAACGCTAAACCCTTGATCCGATGGACTTTGGCACGCGTGATGCAGACGAGGCGCATGCGATGACCTTCGCGCGCACCGCTTCGCCGCACTTCGCATCACGACGCCACGGCGACGCATAACGCAATGGCCGTGCGCATGCCACGCCACTTACCCACAGATTTTGTTGGCAAGCTTGTGGATATCCTGCGTAAGCCTGCGCTAACCCGTTGATCGGCCTACGGTTCATGCGCTGCGTCGTCATTTCGGCAACATGCGGCGCGAGCATGCGCGAATACGGAATAATCCGGCGCGACACCGGCGCACCACCCGCGCCTTGACGCTCGCGCCCGCCACGCGTCACTATCTCGCGAGCCGCACGCGGCCGCGCATCACCGGCTTCGCGCGTCGGCGCAACGTGCCGGCCGTTCCGCCGGCGCCGCACCACGACACATCACTCCGAGGAAGGCCATGGAACACTTCACCGCGTGGCAGTTGCTCGTCTCGCTCGTGCTTGTCGCCGTCGTCGTCTATCCGTACGTCCGCATCGTCCGACGCACCGGGCATTCGGGCTGGTGGATCCTGACGATGTTCGTCCCGGTCCTGAACTTCATCATGTTGTGGGTGTTCGCGTTCGCGCGCTGGCCCGCCGTCGACGATCGGCAGCGCTGAGCGCCGCGACGGCCGACGCTCGGGCTTGTCCACAGATTTTGTTGGCAAGCATGTGGATAGCCTGCGCATACCGCGACCAAGCGCTTGATCCGTAAGACTTTGTCCGCGCCGCTTCGAATGCGGCATGCGGCCGGCAAAACACCGCTCGTGCATCGCCTCGACGCGTGACGTGCAGCCTGCCGCGCGTGCGGACCGGCTTGTCCACAGATTTTGTTGGCAAGCGTGTGGATAGCCTGCGCATACCGCGGCCAAGCGCTTGATCCGTAAGACTTTGTCCGCGCCGCTTCAAACGCGGCACGGCGGCGTGCGTCACCACGAACGCGGCTGCTCGCGGGCTTGTCCACAATTTTTGTTGGCAAGCATGTGGATATCCTGAGCATGCGCGACCTAAGTCGTTGATCGCACAACGTTTGGCCGCGCAGGTCACGACAGCGGCACGGCGTGCATGCGCATCCCGTCGCGCACGCCGCACCGCCTGCTCAACCGAGCGCCGCGACCACGACGCGCGCGACATCGGCGATCACATCGTCCTTCGCCCGCGCATCGGCATGCGCCTGCGTGTAGTACACGGCCAGCACGATCGGTGCACGCGACGGCGACCACACGACACCCACGTCGTTCGTCGTTCCGTAGTCGCCGGTGCCCGTCTTGTCGCCGACCGCCCACCCGGCCGGCACGCCCGCGCGGATCCGCTTGTCGCCGACCTTGTTGCCGCGCAGCCAGGTCACCAGCCGCGCACGCTGCGCGGCCGGCAACGCATCGCCGAGCGTCAGCACGCGCATGCTCGCGGCCATCGCGGCCGGCGTCGTCGTGTCGCGCAAGTCGCCCGGCAGCGCGGTATTCAGTTCGGTCTCCCATCGATCGAGCCGGAACGTGTCGTCGCCGATCGAGCGCGCATATGCAGTCACCGCCGACGGACCGCCGAGCAGCTTCATCAGCAGGTTCGCGGCCGCGTTGTCGCTGTACTGGATCGTGGCCTCGCACAGTTCGGCGACCGTCATGCCCGCGCCGACATGCTTCTCCGTCACCGGCGAATAGTTGACGAGATCGGCCTTTCCGTAGGTCACGCGCTGTTGCAGCAATCCCGGACGCGCGACGCTCTGCGCGAGCACCGCCGCACTCAGCATCGCCTTGAAGGTGCTGCAGAACGGGAAGCGCTCGTCGGCGCGATGCTCCACGCGCCGGCCGCTCGCGGCGTCGATCGCGCACACACCGAGACGGCCGCCTGCGTCGCGTTCGAGCTCGGCAAGCGCCGCCGCGGCGGCGGCCGAGGAAGCCGAGGCCACGGCCGCCGCTGCCTCCGTGGCCTCGTCGGGCGCAGCGGCCCGCGACGACGCACACGCCGCGACGGTCAGGGCGAGCGGCGCCGTCGCGGCGGCCAGCAACAGGGTTCGACGTTTCGATGAGTAGGTCATGTCGGTTGTCTCGTGATGGAATGGACGCGAAATGGGGTTGAAAACGGCCGGCCGCCGAGACAGCACTATCGGGACTTTACGGTTGCCTGACAAGCAACGATAATTGAGCGCTGACAAAAGAAATTCTTATGACTAAGCTCCGCCCTCATCTCCCGCTCAATGCGCTGCGCGCGTTCGAATCGTCCGCGCGCCACCTGAACTTCACGCGCGCCGGCCTCGAGCTGAGCGTGACCCAGGCCGCGGTCAGCCAACAGGTGCGCTCGCTCGAGGAACGGCTCGGCTGCACGCTGTTCACGCGGCTACCGCGCGGCCTCGGGCTCACCGACGAGGGGCGCGCGCTGCTGCCCGTGCTGAGCGATGCGTTCAGCCGCATCGAGACGGTGCTCAAGCAATTCGACGGCGGGCGTTTCCGCGAGGTGCTGACGCTCGGTGTCGTCGGCACCTTTGCCATAGGCTGGCTAATGCCACGGCTGAAGCAGTTCGGCGACACGCACCCGTTCGTCGAGCTGCGGCTGCGGACCAACAACAACGTCGTCGACCTCGCCGCCGAGGGCCTCGATTTCGCGATCCGTTTCGGCGAAGGCAACTGGCCGGCGACGCGCAACGAGCGCCTGCTCGATGCGCCGCTCACCGCGCTATGCGCGCCGGAAATCGCGCGGCGCCTCGCGCAGCCGGCCGATCTCGCGAATGAAACGCTGCTGCGCTCGTACCGCACCGACGAATGGCTCGGCTGGTTCGACGCCGCGCAACTCGAACCGTGGGCGGTCAACGGGCCGGTGTTCGATTCGTCGCGGCTGATGGTCGAGGCCGCGATGCAGGGCGCGGGCGTCGCGCTCGCGCCGGCCTGCATGTTCGCACGCGAATTGCAGCTCGGCCTGCTCGCACGGCCGCTCGACATCGACGTGCGCGCGGGCGGCTACTGGCTCACGTCGCTGAAGTCGAAACCGCTCACGCCCGCGATGACGCTCTTTCGCGACTGGATCGCGGCCGAAGCGGCCGACTCGGCGCCGGCCGCGTAACGCGGCCGCGCTTGTCCACAGAAAGTGTTGGCAAGGATGTGGATATCCTGGGTACCCGGGACCTAAGCCCTTGATCGCGCACGAATTACCGTGCCTACGCAGACATCGGGCAGCCCGTGCGCACGGGCCTCGCAGGCCGATCGCGTTCAGGCCGGATCCTCAACCATTGCGACGCAATCGATTGCGAGTTGTCCACAGATTTTGTTGGCAAGCCTGTGGATATCCACCAGACCGGACGCGTAACATATTGATACACAAGGGGATTCGATGTACGGACCTTGACGGGTCAAGGATGCGGCAGCGCAAGGTCATTCGAACCGCGCACCGGGTACGCGCCGCGCGCCCGGCCGGAGGCCGGCAGGTTCTCCACAGATTATGTTGGCAAGCTTGTGGATATCCTGCGCATCGGCCGCCTAACTCATTGAGCGCAAGGGAATTTGTGCTTCGTCTGCAGAATCGGGCAGCGCCGGCGCCGCCCGCGAGGCGGGCGCCGGCGCAAGCCGTGCGTCAATGCCGGTCGAGCCCGCCGCGCAATTCGCTTGCCTTGTCGCGCAGCGCCTCGTAACCCGAGCGCGCATGCTCGGGCAGGTCGGGATCGCCGATCAGTGCGCCGAGCGTTTCGATCAGGCTGAACAGGATGCCCTTCGCCGCGCCGACCGCGATGCTCTGCGATTCGATCGACTTGTGCAGGTGGTCGACCGCCGCCTCCAGATTCTCGAGCTTCTGTTCGCCGTCGTCGGGCCGGTTGTCGGTCGTCATCGTCTACCTCCGCCATCGTTCAAGGGTCATGTCACGATTCTATGCCGCTGCGTGCAAACGTGGCGCGACATCGCTCAACGTTTG
Organism: Burkholderia sp. BE17; assembly: GCF_009362305.1. Taxonomy (NCBI): domain Bacteria; kingdom Pseudomonadati; phylum Pseudomonadota; class Betaproteobacteria; order Burkholderiales; family Burkholderiaceae; genus Burkholderia; species Burkholderia sp. BE17. The sequence continues at coordinate 91,875 of NZ_WHNU01000009.1, read as the reverse complement.
CACATCGCCGCACTACAGCACCGCGACCACCTTCACGCGGCCCGGCTGCTCGGCCGACGCGACGACCTGGCCGTCGACGCGGCGGAACGTCAGCGACACGGTTTCGTCGCCGACGCGCAGCGCATCGATCCGCAGCCAGTCGACACCTTCCGGCAGCGTCGGGCGCTCGACGCGCACCTCGTGGCGCGATGCATCGATGCTCACGCCGAGGCACGCCTGCAGCATCATGAACGGCGCACCGGCTGCCCACGCCTGCGGCAGGCACGCGACCGGATACGCGGTCGGCGGTTCGCCGCGCCGACGCGGGAACCCGCAGAACAGCTCGGGCAAGCGCATCTCGAAGCTCACCGCCGCCTCGAACAGCGCGCGCAGCAGGTTCACCGCGGCCGTCTTGTCGCCGTAGCGCGCGAGGCCGCGTGCGATGAGGGCATTGTCGTGCGGCCACACCGAACCGTTGTGATACGCCATCGGGTTGAAGCGCGGCTGGCCGGCCGCCAGCGTGCGGATGCCCCAGCCCGTCTGGAACAACGTCGAGCCGAGCACGCCGGCGACCGCCGCGCCGCGCTCGGCGTCGGGCAGCCCGAACGCGAGCAGGTGGCCCGCGTTCGATGCGAACACGCGGCACAGGTCGCCATGACCGTCGAGCGCGATCCCGTAGAAATCGCCTTCCGGCATCCAGAACAGTGCATCGACCTGCTCGCGCAGCGTCTTCGCGCGCAGCGCGTAGCGCGTGGCGTCGGCCGCGTGGCCGCGCCGGTGCGAGCATGCCGACATCGCATCGAGCGCCGCGCATGCATAGGCCTGCACTTCGACGAGCGCGATCGGCCCGTCCGGGAAGCGGCCGTCCGCATGGAACACCGAATCGTGGCTGTCCTTCCAGCCCTGGTTCGCGAGGCCGCGCTCCGACGTGCGCTGATAATCGAGCAGTCCGTAAGGATTGCGGTCGCACTTGTCGATCACCCATTGCGCGGCGCGCTCGAGCGCGGGCCACAGCTCGTCGATCAGCGCATCGTCGCCGGTGCGTTCGACATACGCGCCGGCCAGCACGATGAACAGCGGAGTCGTGTCGACGCCGCCGTAGTACAGCGCGAACGGCACCTCGCCCGTCGCGGCCATCTCGCTGCGGCGAAACTCGTGCATGATCTTGCCGGGCTCCGCGTCGCGGAACGCGGACGTTTCGCGCGCCTGATGCTCGGCCAAAAAACGCAGCACGCCGCGCGCGAGCGACGGCTGCAGCCACAGCATCTGCAGCGACGTGATCACCGCATCACGGCCGAACGGCGTCGAGAACCACGGGATGCCCGCATACGGGTACGGCCCCGTGTCGAGCTGCGTCGTGAGCAGCCCGAGATCCGCGAGCGAACGGTCGAGCCATGCGTCGAACAGCGGATTGCCGGTGTTCACGCGCGCCATCGACTCGCGCCGCGCACGCATCTCGCGGTGCACGCCGACCAGCGCGGTGCGCAGCGCGACGCGGCCGCACCCGGGCCCTTCGATGTGCGCCGGGCCGAGCGTCGCGTCGACGGTCAGGTAGATCGACACGCACGCCTGCGCGGCGATCGTCAGCGTGTAGTCGGCGCGATCGACCGACAGCGCGTCGGGCGCCGGCGAGAAATGCACGGTCACGTTGCGCTCGACGCCGTCGAGGCCGTCGTAGCGCAGCCGCACCGCGCCCGCGTCGACGCGCGGAGCAGCCACCGTGCCGCGCTTCGGGCGCTGCGTGCCGCGCACCTCGAACATGTCCTTGAAATCGGCCGCGAACGACAGCGACAGCGGCACCTCGGCTTCGCTCGCGCCGTAGTTCGTCAGCGTCAGCGCTTCGTACAGTATGTCGCCCGCGAGCACGCGCATCCGTTCGATATGGATCACGCCCTCGGGCGTCTCGTGGCCGCCGAGCGGCGGCAGCGGGCGGTTGGTCAGGTGTGCGGTGAACGATGCGTTGTCGGCGCTCGTCGCGCCCGACAGCAGCGACGGCGCGCGACCGCCGAACGTCAGGCGCCATTTCGACAGCACGCGCATGTCGTCGACGAACAGGCCGTCGTCGTGACCGCCGATGTCGCCGAGCGCATCGCTGACCACGAATGCGTCGCCGGATTTCAGCACGTACTGGTTGCCGCGCGCGAGCGCCTGCGGATCGGCTTCGGGCGCGATGAATGCGGGGCCCGGCGCTGGGGTCGGGGCAACAGGCGCGACTTGCGGCGCCTGCGTCGTCGTGGCTTCGGCGTGATTCGGCATCGATGCTCCTGTGTCGAGGCGCAACGCGCGGCGCGCGTCGCGTGTTTCGCACAGGATAGGCCAGAACGGCGGACGTGCGCAGCGACGGAACGGCCGCGACGCCATGCGACGTTTCCGTCGCCGCATGGCGTCGCGGGCCGGTGCCGAAGCCGGCGCCGACGTGGGCGCGTTACGCGCCGGTCAGAACTTCCACAGGATGTTGCCGAGCACCGCGTTGTCGCGCACGCCGCTGCCGTACTGGCCGCTGTACGTGAGGCCGAGCGTCAGGCGCTTCGTGATGTTCGCGTCGATGCCGGCCTCGAGCACTGCACTGTCGCGAGCAATCGGCACGCCCGACACCTGGAACGACGTGCCGCCGTTCGCGAACGTGAACGCCGACGACGGCCGCACGTTGCCGAACGCGTGGCGCCAGCCGACCGTCCCGCGCACGGTGAACGTGCCGCTCGCGATCGAGCCGAGCTGCGACGCCGCGCGCAGGCCGAGCGTCGAGAAGCCGACGTGGGTCGTCTCGCCGCCGGTTCGCAGCGCTGCCGCCCCGCCGTTTTCCGTATAGCCGTCGGTATGCAGGTTCACGTACGCGATGCCCGCGAACGGTTCGATCGCGACGGGGCCGACCGGCAGCGCGTAGCCGACTTCGCCGAACACCTGCGCCGAATTCGCGTTGTAGCCGGCCGAATCGTGATCGGAGAAGCCCGCGAAGCCCGGATAACGGTCGCTGTTGATCCGGTACCACGTATACGACGCGCCGCCGCGCACGCCGAGCGCGCCGTACTGCGCACCGCCGTACAGCGACAGGTAGTAGCTGTTCACCGACGCCGACGAGCTCTGGTCGTTGTCGAGCGAGCTATGCGTGACGCCCGCCGCCAGGCCCGCGCGCCACTTGTCGTTGAGCGCCATGTCGGCACCGGCGATGAAGCCCGTCATGCTGCGCTTGATCGTCGATGCGTTGCCGTCGCCGGTCAGCCGGCTGCGGCCGCCGAACGCCTGCCCCCATACGACCGGCTGGTAAGGCGTGCCGCCGTAGCAGCCGTCGCGCGAACCGATCCGGCGTTCCGGCGGCAGCGTCGGGTCGACCGCGCCGGCCGTGTTGTCGCCGCACAGCGCGGCACCGCCCGACGACAGCGCCGCGAGCGGGCCCGATCCGGGCGCGAGCCCCTGGCGGACGCGATCGGTCACCGCGTCGCGCACATAACGGCTGTCGAGCAGCAGCGTGCTCTTCAGGCTCGCCTGCAGTTCGCCGTCGAGCAGCCCGTACGCGCGGCGCGCGGTGCCCGCGTCGGTCGTCAGCACCGCGTCGTACAGCGGGTTGCCGGCGCCGAGCCCTTCGAGCGCGGCCGCGACCGCACGCTGGTTCGGCGTCGTCGCGACGTCGGGCAGCGCGGTGCCGTTCCCGACCAGTTGCAGGTACACGTGATCCGGATCGTAGCTGAGCGTCGGCATCAGGAATGCGTAGTTCGACTTCACCTGGCTGAATGCGCCCTGCACGCCCGACGAGGCGGTGAGGATCGTGTAGGTCGTGCCCGGCTGATAGCCGGTCTGGTTCGCGAGCACCTGCACGGTGCCGCCGTTCAGCGCCGCCGTGCCCGTCGCGGCGATGCTGCCGCTTTGCTGCGGCGTGGCCGCGACCTGGAACGTCGAACCCGGCTGGAACGTGACGTTGCCGGCCACGTTCAGCGCCGCGCCCGGCTGCGATGCGGCCGCCGTCGCGCCGCCCTGCACCACGAGGCCGCCGATCGTGCCGGTGCCCGTCAGCGTCGCGCCGTTCTGCACGGTCACGGCCGACTGGGCGAGCGAACCGTTGACGGCGAGCGTGCCCGCGCTGACCGTTGTCGGGCCGCTCAGCGTGTTCGTGCCCGTCAACGTCAGTTGCCCGCTGCCGGCCTGCGTCAGCGAACCGGTGCCGGACAGCACGCTTGCAACCGTCACACTGCCGGACTGATTGAACACCAGCGCGCCGTTGTCGATGACGTTGCCGGCGATGCTGCCCGACGTGCCGCCATTGCCGAGTTGCAGCGTGCCGCCAGCCGCGATCGTGGTGCCGCCCGTGTACGTGTTGCTGCCGGTCAGCACCTGCGTGCCGCTCGCCACCGTGACGCCGCCCGTGCCGGCGATCGTGCCGCCGAATGCGGTGCCGGCGCCGTTCAGCGTCAGCGCATTCGCGCCGAGGCTCACGTTCGTGCCGGCCGCGCCCGACAGCGTGCCGATCGTCTGCGCGCCTGTCGCGCCGCTCACGTCGAACGTCGCGCCCGTGCCGGCGAGGTTCACCGCACCCGTCGACGCGAGGCTGCCGCCCGCGCCGAGCGCCAGCGTGCCCGCATTGATCGTCGTGCCGCCGGTGTAGGTGTTCGCAGCGGTCAGCGTGGTGGTCGCCGCGCCGTTCTTCACGAGTGCGCCCGCGCCGGAAATCACGCCGCTCAGCCCGAGCGCGTTGCTGCCGCCCAGCGCGAGCGCCGCACCCGTGCCGAGATTGACCCCGTTGCTCACCGTCAGGCTCGCGTTCGTATCGAGCGTCGCCGCGCCGCCGACGTTCAGCGCGCCGGTGCCAAGTGCCGCGGCGTTGCCGAGCACGACGCTGCCGCTGTTCAGGTTCGTGCCGCCGGTATAGGTATTCGCACTGTTCAGCGTCTGCGTGCCGGTGCCGGCCAGCGTCACGCTGCCCGCGCCGCCGATCGTCCCGCTGAACGTGCCGCTGGCGGTCCCGCCGAGCGTCAGTGCGTTGCCGCCAAGGCTGATGTTCGTTCCCGCGACGCCCGACAGCGCGCCGAGCGACTGCGCACCCGTTGCACCGCTCAGGTCGAGCGCCGCGCCCGCGCCGGCCAGGTTCACCGCGCCGGTCGACGCGAAGCTGCCGCCCGCGCCGAGCGCGAGCGTGCCGCTGTTGATCGTCGTGGTGCCCGAGTACGTGTTTGCGCCGGTCAGCGTCGTCGTCGTCGTGCCGTTCTTCACGAGGCTGCCGGCGCCGCCGATCGAGCCGGCCAGCCCGAGAGCGTTGCTGCCGCCGAGTGTCAGCGTCGAGCCGGTGCCGGCGAGATTGACGGCGTTGGCGAGCGTCAGGTTCGTGGTCGTATCGAGCGTCGCCGCGCCGCCGACGTTCAGCGCGCCCGTGCCGAGCGCCGCGGCGTTGCCTAGCACGAGGCCGCCGCTGTTCAGGTTCGTGCCGCCCGTATAGGTGCTCGCGCCGTTCAGCGTCTGTGTGCCGGTGCCGGCCAGCGTCAGGCCGCCAGTGCCGGAAATCGCGCCGCTGAAGGTGCCGCTGGCCGCGCCGCCGAGCGTCAGCACGTTGCCGCCGAGGCTCACGTTCGTGCCCGCCACGCCCGACAGTGCGCCGATCGCCTGCGCGCCGCCCGTGCTGATGTCAAGCGCCGCACCGGCGTTGGCGAGATTCACCGTGCCCGTTGCCGCGAGACTGCCGCCCGCGCCGATCGCCAGCGTGCCCGCGTTGATCGTCGTGCCGCCTGTATACGTGTTCGCGCCCGTCAGCGTGGTGGTCGCCGCGCCGTCCTTCACGAGGCTGCCCGCACCGGAAATCGCACCGCTCAACCCGAGGGCGTTGCTGCCGCCCAACGTCAGCGTGGTAGCCGTTCCGAGATCGATCGCGTTGCCGACCGTCAGGCTCGTGGTCGTATCGAGCGTCGCCGTGCCGCCGACGGTCAGCGCGCCGGTGCCGAGCGCCGAGCCGTTGCTGAGCACCAGGCTGCCGGCGTTCAGCGTGGTGCCGCCCGTATAGGTGTTCGCGCCGGACAGCGTCACCGCCGCCGCGCCATTCTTCACGAGCCCGCCGCCGCCGGCGATCACGCCGCTCAGGCCGACACCGGTGTTGCCGACGAGCGTCAGCGTCGTGCCCGTCGCGATATTGACGTCGTTCGTGAGCGACACGTTGGCGGTCGCATCGAGCGTCGACGAACCGTTCACGTTCACCGCGCCGATGCCGAGCGACGTATTGCTGCCGACGGCGAGGTTGCCGCCATTCAGGTTCGTGCCGCCCGTATACGTGTTCGTGCCCGTCAGCGTTTGCGTGCCGGCGCCTGACAGCGTCAGGCTGCCCGCGCCGCTGATCGTGCCGGCGTAGGTCGCGTTGATGCTGCCGCCGAGCGTCAGCGTATTGCCGCCGAGGGTCACGTTCGTGCCGGCCGAGCCCGCCAGCGCGCCGATCGTCCGCGCGCCCGACGCGTTGCTCAGGTCGAACGTCGCGCCCGCGCCGGTCAGGTTGACCGTGCTGGTCGCCGCCAGGCTGCCGGCGCCGCTCAGCGCGAGCGTGCCGCTGTTGATCGTCGCGTCGCCCGTGAAGGTATTCACGCCCGTCAGCGTGGCCGTCGCCGCGCCGTTCTTCACGAGTGCGCCCGCGCCGGAAATCACGCCGCTCAGCCCGAGCGCGTTGCTGCCGCCGATCGTCAGTGTCGTGCCGGTGGCGAGATTGACCGCGTTGTTGAGCGTCACGTTTGCGCTCGTGTCGAGCGATGCGTTCGTGTTGACGTTCAGCGCGCCGGCGCCGAGCGATGCATTGTTGCCGACGACCAGGCCGCCGCCGTTCAGGTTCGTGCCGCCGGTGAACGTGTTCGCGCCCGACAGCGTCAGCGTGCCGCCGTCGTTCTTGGTCAGCGCGCCGGCGCCCGACACCGTGCCCGACACCGTGATTCCGGTCGCGCCCTGCACCGTCAGCCCGCCCACATCGAGCGTCACGTTGTTGGAGACGTTGAGCCCCGCCGTGCCGGCCTGCAGCGCGCCGCCGGCGCCCGTGACGGTGCCCGTGCCGAGCGACGCGTTGTCGCCGATGATCGCGACGCCGCCGTTCAGCGTCGCGTCCTGCGCGGTGGATGCACCGTTGATCGTCCAGTTGCCGCTGTTGACGTCGAGGTGGTTGAAATTGATGTAGTTGTTGACCGCGATCGTGCCGTTCGCGGAGGTGCCCTGCTGCAGATTGAGCGTGTTGTTGCCACCCGCGCCGCCGTCGACGGTGCCCGTCTGCGCCACGTTGAGCGTGTTCGGGCCAACCGTGATGTTGAACGCGCCGCCGGTGCCGCCCGCCGCGTTGACCGACGAGCCGGTGACCGCGTTGAACGTGTTGTTGCTGTTCGCGCCCATCGACACGCCGCCGTTGATCGTGCCCGAGTTGGTGAACGTATTGCCCTGCCCGGGCGTGCCGTTCGAGCCGAACGACACGCGGCCGTTGATCGTTCCGCTGTTCGACATATTGACCTGGCCGCCGCCGTACGCGGCAACCACGGGCGCATCCGCACCGCTCAGCGTCGCGCCGACCAGCGGATTCGACCCGATCGTGCCGGTGTTCGTGATGTGCGACGTGCCGCCCGTGCCGTTCTGGACCGACAGCGCCATGCCCGTCACGCCGCTGATCGCCACGCCGGTCGAGCCGTTCATCGTGCCGTTGTTGACGACGGTGGTGCTCGCGCTCGCCGATGCATTGCCGACGACCGCGCCGCTCGACAGCACGCCGAGCCCCGAGCCGAGCGCGGAAGGATCGATCGTGCCGTTGTTGGTCAGCGTGGTGTTGTTGCCGGTCAGCGACATCGCCGTACCGCCGACGCCGAGCAGCACGCCGACGCTCGCGCCGGGGTTGACCGTCGCGTTCACGTTGTTCGCGCTGTTCGCGTAACTGGGAGCCAGCGGGTTCGCGACACCGGAACAGGTCACCGTGGTGCCTGCCGTGCTGCAGGTTGCCTGGGCCGGAACGATGCCGGCGCCGGACAGCGCCAGGAAAACGCCCGTCGGCAACAGAAGTCTCGGAAACGACTCGCCGGATTTTTTCGAACGCGCAAGATTCATGCTTTCCCTCATTATTGGTTTTGGTATTGCAACTGCACCGGACGGCACGCAGCAGAAAATCGCGGACAAAAGTGTGCACACCGGCGGTCGCGATGCGACGTCGGCATATTCATGGATAAGTTTTTTAATCAGCCCCGGATTGCGGACGTGAAACTAATCGAATGACATGATGGCGGCCCCTGTTTCTCTGCAGCGAATTTTTGGTTGATTTGATTACTTCCCCGCTTTTGTCAGACAAGGCTATATCAAACTCCCACCATTTTCCAGTCGATGTTTACCCATCGGATCGGAGCCCAGGATGGATGTATTTTTTACCCGCCGCTGCATGCCCGCAGCAGGGCCCCGCATGTTTTTCGCCTTTTTGTTTTGATTTTTCGCAAAAACACCGGAGTCGCGGCACCAGTAAAAACACTGATACGCGGTTTCGATTCAATACGTACGAATTTTGCAGCGCAATATTTTCATGCGGATAATTTCAGATACAGATAATCAGCATCCGTTTAATAACCGGACAAAAACCGGGCTTTCAGGCAATCGTAAAATCGTTACGATTTCGGCCCCGCATCAAACCTGAAACGCGAATCGTTATCGCTTGTCCGGCACCGCTGACATCCGCGCGGCCGGCGAGAAACCAATGGAAAGAACGCCGCATCCGGCGTGAAACGGCAGGAAGCCCGAAGGAAGGAGAAAATCAGGCGCCGGACGCGTTTGCCCCCGTGCGCCGTCTTACGAGAACAGGCTCATCAGGTAGAGCATCGGCCGGAACGAGACCGGCCGCGCATCGGGATTCGCCCACAGACGCACCGTATACACCGCGTAGGCCGGCACTTCGCGCCAGCTCGAATAGACATCGCGCAACTGGAAGCGGCGCGGATACGCGGCGGAGATGTTCGCCCGCGCGATGCCGACGCGCTCGAACGCGAGGCGCGCCCTTGCAAGGTGGTAGTACTGGCTGACGATCAGCACGCGCGACAGGCGGTGCGCCTGCAGGTACGCAAGCGTGTGCTGCGCGGTCGCGAGCGTGTTGTCGCCCTGGTCGTCGACGGCGATCCGGTCGGCCGGCACGCCGCGCGCCACGAGATAGTCGCGCATGGCCGTCGCCTCGTTCAGCCCGGGGCCGTCGATTGCGCCGCTGACCAGAAACGCCGGGCACTGCCCCGAGCGGTAGCAGCGCACGCCGACGTCGAGCCGGGCCGCGAGCACGGGCTTCGGCGCGCCCGTATCGTCGAGCGCGTTGCCGAAGATCACGGCGACGTCGGCCGGCTCGCTCGGCATCCGCATCCCGTACGCGACGAGCGCGACGGCCGCGGCAACCCAGATGCACGCGACGACGGCCAGCAGGCGGCCCGCCCGGGCCGCAAAGCCCCGTTTGGATTGGTGGTTCAAGGTTTTCGGTCTCTCAGGTCGTCGGGCGTATCGGCTGGCCCGGCCCGGCATGGGCGCGTAACGCTAGCACGGCGCGCTCGCGCATGTCCACGCGGCGGGTCGATGCGGGACGGTTACCGGCCTGTCGGCGGGATGATCGACGAAGCGTGCCCGGAAAGGCAGGCCGGTCATACGGAGATCGAAGAAATGAGAATGACTGCGCCGCGCGGTGATGCCCAGCCCGGCCCGCGTCAATCGGCCGGACACATCGCCAGTCGCCCCATCGCCTCGCCGGCGCCGCGCACCGCGCAGGTGGCCGGCTCGTTGGCGATCCGGGCGATCACCCCCGTCTCGTCGTACAGCAGGCGTTCGAGATCCGCGAGCAGCGCACCGCCGCCCGTCAGCACCACGCCGCGATTCGCGATGTCGGTCACGAGTTCGGCCGGCGCGTTTTCCAGCACCGACTTCACCGCGCCGATCACCTGCTTGAGCGGCGCGGCCAGCGCGTCCGCGACGTCGTGGTTGGACAACTCGACCGAGCGCGGCAGGCCATCGCTGATGCTGCGCCCGACCGCGCGCGTCGTCGTGCGCGGCACCGCACTGGTGGCCGAGCCGATCGTCTTCTTCACGTGCTCGGCCGTCTGCTCGCCGAGCAGCACGCCGTACAGGTTGCGGACATGGTTCACGATCGCCGCGTCGAACTGGCTGCCGCCGACGCGGATCGCCTCACGGTAGACGATGCCGCCGAGCGCGATCACCGCGACTTCGGTCGTCCCGCCGCCGATGTCGATGACCATCGAGCCGACCGGTTCGGTCACCGGCAGGCCCGCGCCGAGCCCGGCTGCCAGCGATTCCTCGATCAGTTCGACCTCCGACACGCCAGCTGCGAACGCGGCCTCGCGGATCGCGCGGCGCTCGACGGCCGTCGCATCGGACGGCACGCACAGCGTGACCTCGACGCGACGGCTGAAGCGCGAACGCGTACACGACATGTCGATGAAGCTGCGGATCATCTGCTCGGCCGCGTGCGCGTCGGCGATCACGCCGTGCCGCATCGGCCGCACGGCTTCGAGATGCCCCGGTTCGCGGCCGAGCAGCGCCTTCGCGCGCTCGCCGACCGCCTCGAGCGTCGGCCGCGCGTCGTTCGCGCCGGCCTTGCGGAAGCAAACGACCGACGGCTGGTTCAGCACCACGCCGCGCGCGTGCGTATAGATCTGCGTACTCGCCGTTCCAGGGTCGATCGCAACGGGTTGCGCAAACAACTTTCCGAACAGCGGTGTCGACATATCAAGCCTTTTGTGAACGATCGGGCCGGGACGGCCCCGCCGCATCCCCGCGGCGCGCCTGCCGCCCCATCATGAAGTTAGCGGCAAATCGTGCCGATACTTTAGCCAATCCTGATGATTATTACGCGACGAAATTGCCGAAAACAGCGCTTCGAGGGTGTCGGACTCCGAAACGGTCTCTCGCGTCGCGCCTGTAAAACACGGTAATCTCTCGGTCTTGCCTGCTCCCGGCAGGCCTCAGACGCACGCTCACGCCAGGTATTTCCTCCATGACAGCGACCGTTTCCTTCCGCTGGGCGCGGGTACGCCCGCTCTGCACGACGCTCGTCGCCTTCTGGTGCTGCACGATCGCCGCGCAGCCGCTGCCGGCCACCGCCACCGCGCCCGCCCCCGCTGCGGCCGGCACGCCGGTGGCCGCTGCCCCCGCCGCCGCCACGCACGACTGCACCGCCGACGGCGGCCCGGCCGGCCGGCCGTCGATCGGCCTCGTGCTGTCCGGCGGCGGCGCGCGCGGCTACGCGCACCTCGGCGTGCTGAAGGTGCTCGAGGAAAACCGCATCCCGGTCGACTGCGTCGCGGGCACCAGCATGGGCGCGGTGGTCGGCGGCCTGTACGCGAGCGGGATGGCCGCCGCCGACATGCAGAAGCGCCTGTCGGAGGTCAACCTCGCGGATATCGCGTTCGACGTGACCGACCGCGCGGACCTGCCGCAAACCAGCCGGGAAGACGAACGCCTGTACATCAACGGCCTGACGCTCGGCTTCGGCAAAAGCGGCGTGAAGGTGCCGGTCGGCCTCGTGCAGGGCAACCGGCTGCAGGCGCTGCTCGCCGACTGGACCGCCTCCGTGCCGACCAACCAGCCGTTCGACCGGCTGCCGATTCCGTATCGCGCGGTCGCGACCGACCTGCAGACGGGCCAGATGGTCGTGCTCGACCACGGCTCGCTGCCGCTCGCGATCCGCGCGAGCATGGCGATGCCCGGCCTGTTCGCGCCGGCCGAGATCAACGGCCGCGCGCTGGTGGACGGCGGCCTCGTCAGCAACCTGCCGGTCGACACCGCGCGGCAGATGGGCGCGAACGTCGTGATCGCCGTCGACATCGGCTCGCAACTGCGCCCGCTCGACGCGCTCGCGTCGCCCGCCGACGTGATGCAGCAGATGGTCGGCATCCTGATTCGCCAGAACGTGTCGGCCCAGCGCCGGCAGATCACCGCGAACGACGTGCTGCTCACGCCCGAGCTCGGTTCGCTCGGCTTCACCGATTTCCAGAACGCGCGCCAGGCCATCTCCGCCGGCGAAGCGGCGGCAACCGCCGCGCTGCCGCGCCTGAAGCGCTACGCGCTCACCCCCGACGAATACGCCGCCTACCGCTCCGCGCACGCGCAGCCGCTGCCGCCGCCGGTCCGGATCACGCGCATCGAGATCAAGACGAGCGGCGGCGTGCCGAAGCGCGTCGTCAGCGACGCGCTGCACGTGAAGCCCGGCGACCTCTACGATCCGCAGGCCGTCAGCCAGGATCTGCTCGGGCTGACGACGGGCGGCAACTTCGAGAGCGTCACCCAGCAGGTCGTGAGCCACGGCAACGACAACGTGCTCGAGATCAACGCGCGCGAGAAATACTGGGGGCCGAATTTCCTGCTGTTCGGCCTGGGCATGTCGAGCAGTTCGACCGACGAGGGCGGCTTCCGCCTGCATGTCGGCTACCGGCGGCCCTGGCTCACCGAATCGGGCCTCGAGTTCCGCGCGGATACGACGATCGGCAGCGACCTGCAGTCGGCGCGCGTCGAATTGCGCCAGCCGCTGCCGATGGCATACGGCGTCTACATCTCGCCCTACGCCGAATACCAGCGTCGCTACGCGAACGTGTACGACAACAGCGGCGACGTGAAGCTCACGCAGTACCTGATGCAGACGGCGCGCGCCGGGGTCGATCTCGGCCTGCCGATCGCGCGGCTCGGCGATTTCCGGATCGGTCTCGGTTACGTGACCGGGCACGGCTCGCCGACCTACAACGTGCCGTTCGACGACGGCACCAGCCAGGCGCTGCTGTGGCCGAGCTTCACGTCGCAGGCGCTGACCGCGCGTGCGCGGCTCGTCATCGACCAGCTCGACGATCCGATGTTCCCGCGCAAGGGCTATTTCACCGAACTGCGCGTCGAACGCTCGCTGGTATCGCGCAACGGAGGATCGGCACAGGAATTCGACGACGGGATCAATGACGCGCCTTACACCGAGATCTACGGCAAGGCGATGGTCGCGCAGCAATTCGGCCGGCACAGCATCAGCGCGACGATCGAAGGCGGCAAGAGCATCGGCGGCACCAACCTGATCAACGCGTTCAATTTCACGCTCGGCGGCTTCCAGCATTTGTCCGCCTATGCGGCCGACCAGTTGAACGGCAACGAGCTTGCGTACGGCCAGATCACCTACATGAATCAGTTGATGACGTTCAACGCGTCGCCGGTCAAGGCGCTGTCGGTCGGCGCCAGCGCGGAAGTCGGCAACGTCTGGTCGAGCGGCCAGCAGATCGGCGGCGGCGCGCTCAAGCAGAGCTATACGTTCTTCACGAGCCTGTCGACCGCGTTCGGGCCCGTCTACATCGGCGTTGCGCTCGCGCCCGGCGGCCGCCGCAACTTCTATCTGCAGCTCGGCCGCACCTACTGACGCGCCGGCGCCGCGCGGGCCACCCCGGCGCGCGCGGCGTCAGTGCACGGAGCCGGCCGCGCTGCGCGCCGTGCCGATCGGCCAACTGATCTCGAAGCGCGCGCCGCCAAGCTCCACCGGATCGACAACCGCGATCCGGCCGTTGTGCGCGTGGAGCACCTGCCGCGTGATCGACAGGCCGAGCCCGTAGCCGCCGGTGCGGCGGTCGAGGCGCACGAACGCATCGAAGATCCGTTCGCGCTCCTGCTCCGGCACGCCGGGGCCGTCGTCCTCGACGAAGATCGCGATGTTGCCGTGCTCGATCGCGATGCCCACGACGATCCGCGATTGCGCATACTTGCTCGCGTTGCGCAGCAGGTTGCGCATCGCGTACGACATCAGCCGCCGGTCCATCTTCACGCGCAGGTCCGATGCGATCGCGATGCGCGACTCGATCGCGCGTTCCGGATACAGCAGCTGCGCGTCGTTGACCTGGTGCTCGAACCATGCGACAGGCGCGGTCATCTCGAGATTCGACTGCAGCGAACTGTATTCGAGCCGCGCGAACGTGAGGCTCATGTCGATCAATTCCTCGAGCTCGGTCACGTCCTGCGCGATGCTCTCGAGCGCCCCCTGGTATTCGGCCGCGGAAGCAGGCTCGCGCAGCATCTCCAGCGCGAAGCGCACGCGTGCGAGCGGCGTGCGCAGCTCGTGCGAGATGCCGTTCGTGAGATCGCGCTGCGCGGCGATCAGCCGCTCCATGCGCATCGCGAGCGCGTTCAGCGTCCGCGCGAGCGGGCCGATGATCACGCTGTGCGACTCGCGTGCACGCGTGTTGAAGCGCCCGCCCGTGAAATCGATCGCGCGTTCGCGCACCATCACGAGATCCGACCAGACCGGCCGCATCCACCGGTACGCGGCGAGCGCGGGCGCGGCGAATACGAACGCCAGCACGATCCAGATGTCGCCCGGCAGCGAGTCGAACGCATGCCACACGACCTGCGGCGACAATTCGACGCACAGCGCCAGCGCTGGCACCAGCGCGGTCAGCAGCACGAGGCCGAGCAGGTGCAGGTAGGTGCGCACGTAGAGGCGCGACCAGCTCGGAATGCGGTCGGCGCGCGTATCGGTCCACGCGCGGCGGAAATGCAGCCAGCGCCATCTGACATAACGCAGTGTCGACAGCGGCGGTGCATCGGGGTGCGAACGGGTTTGTCGGATCATCGCGGCTCCCGGCCGGCGGGCGGATTGCCCGCGCGGAACGTGACGGCGTCGCCTGACGGCGGCGTCATTCCCACGCGTGCTTGCTGAATTGGTAACCCTTGCTGCGGATCGTCTTGATCCGCTGCGGGTTGCTCGCGTCGTCGCGCAGCTTGCGGCGCAGCTTCGAAATGCGCCCGTCGATCGTGCGGTCGAGGCCGTCGAATTCGACGCCGCGCAACTGCAGCATCAGGTCGTCGCGGCTGACGACCTCGCCCGCATGGCACACGAGCGCCCACAGCAGGTCGAACTCGGCCGACGTCAGATCGGGCGTGCTGCCGTCCGGCAGCACCACGGTGCGGTCGGTGCGGTCGATCGAGAACTTGCCGAATGCGTAGCGCTCCGGCTGCAACGCGGCGCTCTCGGGCGCGCGCACGGGCGCGCGGCGAAGCTGCGCCTTGATCCGCGCCAGCAGGATGCGCGGTTCGACCGGCTTGTGCACGTAGTCGTCCGCGCCGAATTCCAGGCCGAGCAGTTCGTCGAACGGCTCGTCGCGCGCCGTCACCATGATGATCACGCCGTCGTACTGCTTGCGCGCCTCACGGCAGATTTCGAAACCGTCCTTGCCCGGCAGGTTCACGTCGAGAATCACGAGATCGGGGCGAATGGACAGGATCGCCGGCACCGCGGCGTCACCATGCAACACAGTGTCGACTTCATAGTCGTTCTTGCGCAGGTAGCCGGCAATCAGCGTGGACAGGCGGGTGTCGTCTTCGACGAGCAGGATGCGAAAAGACATGGGCAACGGTCGAGTCATCGGGGTAGCCGCGGCGGCGCCGGCAGGTGCCGGACGCCGGCCATCGGCCGAAACGTACCGCATGATACTGCGCCCGCCGCTTGCCCGTTTGCCGGTCTCAAAAATAAGGGCGCGATGCCGGTCACGCTTGACGAATCGGCGCCGGGACGGTTCCATACGGGCTCGCCGGAATCCGGGCCACGCATCCACCCTGCCTGACGTGATGAATTACCAGACGATCCTCGAACGCATCCACACCGAACTCGCCCCCTGGATTGGCCAGGGACGCGTTGCCGACTACATTCCCGAACTCGCGAAAATCCCTGCCGACAAGTTCGGAATGGCCGTCGTGACGCTCGACGGAAACGTTTACACGGTCGGCGACGCGTACGAGCGCTTCTCGATCCAGAGCATCTCGAAGCTGTTCGCGTGCACGCTCGCGTTCCAGTTGCTGGGCGATGCGCTGTGGGAGCGGGTCGGCCGCGAGCCGTCCGGCACCGCGTTCAATTCGCTGGTGCAGCTCGAAAGCGAGCGCGGCAAGCCGCGCAATCCGTTCATCAACGCCGGCGCGCTGGTCGTCACCGACGTGCTGTGCCGCCGTTTCGTGAGGGCCGAGACGGCGCTCGTCGAATTCGTGCGGCGGCTGATCGGCGCGGCCGATATCGACTACGATTCGCGCGTCGCGCTATCGGAGTTGCAGCACGCGGAGCGCAACCGCGCGATGGCGCACTTCATGGCGAGCTTCGGCAACATGCAGATGCCGCCCGACACGGTGGTCGACGCGTATTGCCGCCAGTGCGCGATCACGATGAACTGCGTCGAGCTGGCGCGCGCCGCGCTGTTCCTCGCGAACGGCGGCGTCGCGCCGGTGACCGGCGAGCGGATCGTCGATTCGAGTTCCGCGAAGCGGCTGTCGGCGCTGATGCTGACTTGCGGCACCTATGACGCGGCCGGCGATTTCGTGTATCGCGTCGGGCTGCCCGCGAAAAGCGGCGTCGGCGGCGGGATCGTGGCGGTGCTGCCTGGGGAGATGGCCGTGTGCGTGTGGGCGCCGGGGCTCGATGCTAATGGGAATTCGCTGGCGGGGACGTTGGCGCTGGAGTGGTTGACGACTTATACGGGGCGGTCGATCTTCTGAAACCCGAAAGTCAAGCGCGACGCATTCTGTGCGCTGGTACGTGGCCTATGAGCCGGGTCCGCGAAACCCGGAAGAGATGATGACTGTCCGCCATGCCCGATCGGCTATTCGTCGCCGCATCGCCACCTCGCCCGAGACGATCCGGGTGCCAACGGAAACGCCCGCCTCCGTCGCGACATCCAATTCCACGAGCGGCCACGAACCGCGTCCAGGCAGCGCCCCCTTCGCCGCCCGTCAAAGCTCGGAGGAAATCAGATGAAAGCGATCAGGAATACCGTCTTATGCGGCGCGCTTCTCGCCGCCGGCTTGCCGGTGTATGTGCAGCAAACCGGCCCGACCGATCCGCAGATCGCGGCAATCGTCGTGACAGCCAATCAGGTCGACATCGACGCAGGGAAGCTGGCTGAATCGAAAACGCAAAACAAGGACGTCAAGGCGTTCGCCGCACGCATGGTGCAAGACCACACCGGGGTCAACAAGGCGGCGGTCGACCTCGTGACCAAGCTGGGCGTGAAGCCCGAGGAAAATTCGACCAGCACGGATCTCAAGCACGGTGGCGACGCCAATCTGCAGAACCTCGGCAAGCTCGACGGCGCCCGTTTCGACCGTGCGTACGTCGATCACGAGGTGACCTATCATGAAGCGGTGCTCGATGCGATCAACCATACGCTGATTCCGTCTGCAAAAAACAGCGAACTGAAGGCACTGCTGATCAAGGTCGAGCCGGCGTTCGTCGCGCATCTCGAACATGCACGGCATCTACAGTCGACGCTGGGGAAAGGTAGTGGCGCGGGGCAATGACGATCGCACGGCGCTGACCCGCGTGGCATCGTGGCGGCGCCGTTTCGGCGCCCGATGCGCGCGCGCCGCCTGGGTGTGTGCGCTGGCCGCTTCGTCCGGCGTGTTCGCCGAATCGCACGTGGTCGTTGTCGAGCAGATGCGCTTCACGCCGGCCGAACTGACCGTACACCACGGCGACGAGGTGGTCTGGATCAATCGGGATCTGTTTCCCCACACGGCGAGCGCGGACGCGCACGCGTTCGACTCGGGCAGCATCGCGCCGCGGGCTTCGTGGCATTACGTCGCGCGCGAGCTCGGGCGGTTTCCGTACTCGTGCTCGTTCCACCCGACGATGCACGGCGTGTTGATCGTTCGATGACGCAAACCGGGAGCATGCGATGACGATCACTCTCAACACTCACGCGGCCGCCCCGGCCGCCGACGAGCGCGACGTCGCGCGCCGCGTCGTCGCCGGCGAGCAGGCAGCGTTCGAACTGCTGATGCGCCGCCACAACCGGCGTCTGTACCGGCTCGCGCGCGCGGTCCTGCGCGACGACGCGGAAGCCGAAGACGCGCTGCAGGCAGCGTACCTGTCCGCCTATCGGTCGATCGCGCAATTTCGCGGCGACGCGGCGCTCTCGACCTGGCTGTCCAGGCTGGTGCTCAATGAGTGCTTTGGTCGCATTCGGCGCGCGAGGCGGCGGGCGGACGCGCTACCGATCCTCGTTGCGGACGATTCATTCAATGAGGCGGACATGATCGACTTCTCGTCCGATTCACCCGAGCGGTCGGCGTCGCGCGCCGAACTGCGGGATTTGCTGGAACGCCGGATCGACGCGTTGCCGCCCGCGTTCCGGATCGTATTCGTCATGCGCTCGGTGGAAGAAATGACCGTCGAGGAAACCGCGCAGTGCCTCGCCCTGCCGGAGGCGACGGTGCGCAGCCGGCATCATCGCGCGCGGCGGATGCTGCGCGAGTTGCCGGTGCTCGATATCGATCTGGCCGAGCGCGACGCGTTCGATTTTTGCGGAGCACAGTGCGATCGGGTCGTCGCGCATGTGCTGTCCAGGTTGCTGGAGGACGACGAAGCGGGCGACAAGCGGGACACCTGAGCGCTCACGGCCGTTGCCGGAAGGCAACACGCGCCGGCGTTCGCGAACTTGGCGGGGCACGGTGCGGGAACACCCGACCGCTGGTCGCCGCGCCTTCTCGCCCTCGTGTGCCGGCAGGCTATGCGTGGCTTGAGGCGCCGGCGAACGCAGGTGCCGGTATCTGTCGTTTCGAGCTCGCGCGCAATTTTCGGCCCCCGGCGCGTTCCCTACTCAATATCGATTCCGGATACCCGAACCAGCCCCCTGCCGAATCGATTACTTGCCGGCACCGGTGGAGGGGACACAAGTCAGCACAAGAAATCCCCCGTCATTTGCGGCAGCCCTGGCTACCGCTCGATGGTAATCGCCCGGTCCGCAAGACCACTCGGCGACAAAATCGGCTCTGCAAGCATTTGGGGGACGAAAGCCCTCCGGCAAGGAGACCGGGTAACGGCAGGTATCGATGGAATTACAGCGTAGAGCCAGGAGGCGCGTCGCATTACCAGGATGCGCGCCGCAATTCGCACCATAGGTGCCGGATTCGATTCGGATGGGCTCAGCCAGCACGCCGATACCTGGTCCAAACAGGCCAGCAAGCGAAAGGAGCGTGCATATTGCTCGGACCATGGTCGCCTCCAACATCGGAATCGCAGAAGCCCCGCGCATACGGGGTGCTGGATGGGCGCTCGTCCACTACTTACGAGGTTCGTACAGGAGGCGCTGCGCCGCACTTACGGGTCAAGTTTAGGATATGGTCCTATTCGTTGACGATGGAGATTGGGCTTATCGAGCGGTCCTTTTTCGGATGCGGATTCAACCCAAACTAGCCCACGGGCTTTGACTACTGAGCGACCGCTCTTCGGTCGCACCACGGATGTAGATGTCCGTATAAGCACTGTTAGACTGCGGACGCCCGCCCCGCACATGTACTCAACCGTTCAAGACAGTGACATGACCGAATGCGTTCTAACATTTACCAGTCAGACCGAATGGGAAAGCTGGTTAGAGCAAAACGGCAGCACTTCGACCGAAGCATGGCTGCGTCTGGCGAAAAAAGGCACCGGGCCGCGAACCGTAACCTACGAACAGGCGTTAGAAAGCGCCCTCTGCCATGGCTGGATCGATGGTCAAAAGCAGGCCGAGAGCGAGCAATACTGGTTACAACGTTTCACCCCTCGCTCCGCAAAAAGCATCTGGTCCAAACTCAACAAAGACCGGGCTGAAGCGCTGATCGCCGCAGGCAGAATGCGCCCGGCCGGCATGTGCGAAATCGAGAAGGCCAGGAAGGACGGCCGCTGGAAGGCCGCTTATACGTCGGCCAGTAACTCTACAGTGCCGGACGACCTGCAGGCAGCTTTGGACGCAAATCCGGGAGCCAAGAAGTTCTTTGCAACACTGAACAGCCGCAACCGCTATGCCATCCTGTTTCGGGTACAGAATGCCAAAAAACCAGAAACAAGGGCGCGTAAAATCGCGGAATTCGTCGATATGCTGAACCGTGGCGAAACCTTCCATCCATAGATCTTGCGCTTCTGACGGAACGATCGATTTTCTGAAACCCGCAACGGTTACTGGAGAACGTCACACATGAATCCGGACAACGCATCGGATATCGCAACGACAACCCGCGCGAGCGCCTCCGCGCCGATTCCCGCCATCGTGCCGTCCCAAACCGCGCTGCTCGTCATGCATTACCAGACGGACA
Source organism: Burkholderia sp. BE17 (assembly GCF_009362305.1). Lineage (NCBI taxonomy): Bacteria > Pseudomonadati > Pseudomonadota > Betaproteobacteria > Burkholderiales > Burkholderiaceae > Burkholderia > Burkholderia sp. BE17. Next base: position 71,856 of record NZ_WHNU01000009.1, on the reverse strand, counting down.
TCCTCGGCCTCTTCCCGGCGGTCGCCCCCGAATTGCTCGCCAATACGCGCCGGCTCTGCGACGCGGCGCGGGCCGCGGGCGTCGGCGTCTGGTTCGCGAACCTCCGGTTCAGCCCCGGTTATCCGGAAATCAGCCCGCGCAACAAGAACGGCCAAGGGATCAAGCAGCTCGGCCTGTTCGTCGACGACGGCACGTGCCCGGAGCTGGCGCGGCAGAGCGACGAACCGCTGATCGTCGCGCATCGCGCGAGCGTGTTCTTCGGCACCGATCTGCAGGCGCGGCTGGTCGCGCAAGGCGTCGATTCGCTGATCATGGCCGGCATCGCATCGACCGGCGTGATGCTGTCGTCGATCGCCTACGCGAGTGACGCGGACTTCCGCCTGTATACGGTCAAGGACTGCTGCTACGACCCGGACCCGATCGTCCACGAGCATCTGTTCTCGACCGCGTTCGAATCGCGCACGACGGTGCTGTCGCTCGCAGACGCGCTGCGGCTGCTCGGGTAACGAACCGGTTGTTCGTCGCGCGGAGCGCGCTGCTGGCGGTAACGGCACCGACCACCGGCCAGCATCGCGTCGGGGATATCACATGGGGCGGCGCTGTGGCATGTGCTACCCAACACGGTCGACAAGCACGAGCACCCACTCGACGCGCCGGAACCGGCCCGGCTGCTGCGTGGTCAGTCATCCCGTCGAAACCGCAACGGGCGACGACGTGCGCGATATCACGCACGTCGACTACCTTCCCCTTACTTCGCGATATAAACGCCCGACGTCGGACACGTGCCCTGCGTATTCCCGTCCGTCACGAGCGACGCGGCGCTCGGGAACTGCGTGGTCGCATTCGTCTTCACCGCGATCCACGCTTCGGTGAAATAGCTGACGCCATTCGTCTTCGTGCATTTCAGCGACACCGCGCTGCGCGTATTGCTGCCGAACGCACCTTCGAACGCGGACAGCAACTGGTTACGCGTGACCGTACTGCCCGCGTTCGCCTGCAGGAATGCGTTGAACGACGTGTTGCCGAGCCGGCTGATCATGCCGGACGCCTGGTTCCAGTATGCATCGGGCGACGCCGAGTTCGAGCAGGTGCCGTGCTTGAACCATTCATGCTTGTCGAGGCACGACGCAACACCCGGCATGTACGTCGACAACGTGTTGCGGGTCGCGCTGCTGATCGGGTAGGCATCCATGCTGCACCACTGGTGCGCGTTGTCGAGGTCGACGTCGTTCTGCGGCACGCCGCAGTAGAACGGCTGGTTGCCGTCGTACCGGTTCGGCCACAGGCCGTGCAGCGACAGGCTCGTCGCCGCATACGAGCCGGCGAGGTTCGTGCATTCGGGCGTGTCGTGCGACGCGCAGAAGCCGGGCTCCCACGACGCGGCGAGCAACAGATAGTCGTAACTGGTCTGCGCGGTGGCGTGCAGCGAGGCGGAAGCGACGGCGAGTGCGGCAACGGCGCGGGCGAGCGTCTTGAGCATGGCGTTTCCTCGGAAAAGGCTTGCGGTCGCGGGATGCGCCGCAAGATTGTCGAATGTCTGCCCGCGATTGTTGCTGCCGCAACGTGGCACGAATGTGAAGGTGGACGAATTATGTGCGGTGGCACGGGCGCGCACCGTCATGTCGCGCGGAACCGTCGCGAAAAGCAGGCGCGGGCGCAGCCGCTCGCGCCGCACCCTGCCCGATCCCGCACACGGCCGACGCGTGCCGCCATTTCGGCGGCACGCCGTCGCTCACGATCCGGCGCCGAGTTGCGTGCATGCGCGCGCAACCGATTCGGGACCTTCGAGCACGAGGATCTGCCACACGCCGATGCTGACGCGCCGGCGCGCCGCCGTCGACGCATCCGCCAGCAACGCCTCGACGCGCGGCGCGGCATCCGGCGCCTGCTGCTTCAATGCCGCATGATGCCGCGCGCGCGACGCCGGCCCGGATTCGTAGACGTCGCACAGGCGCACCATGCCGGCGAGGCCGGCCACGTCGTCGTCCTTGTCGATCGCACCCGGCTCGACCGGTGCGAGCCCGTTGCGCTCCGCCTCCGGCAGCTTGCTGCGCGCGCCTTCGTCGATCGACGTGGCGGATACCGGCGGCAGGCCGCCCATCGCCGCGACGATCCGGCTGCCCGAGGCGATCATGTCGCCCTGGCACGCGATCTTCTCGGTGGCCGCGACTTTCGAGCAGAACGACACCGAAATCCGGTACACGTCGTTGCTCATGCGCGGCACTTCGTCCGTGCTCGCCTGCGCGAGGCCGGCGCTTGCCAGCGCCAGCGCGGCGGGAATCAGGATGCGGAAAACGCTCGTCTCGTTCATTGTTGTTTATCCGTGGGTTCTTATGACGGGCAACATCGCCGGGCCGCACGGTGGCAGCCCTGCGGCGCCGGGCCCTCGTCCGGCGCCACGCGATCACTTCATCGACGCAGCCTCCGATCCGCCGGACGACAGCGCAGCGCTGTCCTGCTCGCGCCACGCGCGGCGCGACGCCACGATCGCCTTCACCGCCGAGCGCGCGACCTTCCACCACGCGAACGGCCGCGGGTCGGCAAGCATGCTGAGCGCGCGCGCATAGTCGAGCGTGAGGCCGGGCGTCCACGCCATCGTCACCGCGCGCTTGCGGATCTGCGCGGCAACCCACAGCTCGGGCGTGAGCAGCAGCCGCGCGAACGCACCCCACCCGGCCCGCGCGCCCTTGAGCCGCCACACCGCGCCGTCGAGCGCGGCTTCGAGCGCGTTCGACACGGTGCTCGAGCAATTGCGGTGCGTGAGGTTGTACGTCACGTTCTGCCGGTACGATGACCAGAATGCGTCGAGCTTCGCCGGATCGTAGTTGCGGATGCGCACGCGCACGGTCGACGGGCACCACGCCTTCGACTCGGTCGCGTAGTCGGGCTGGAACAGGCCCGGCACGTCGTTCTCGCGCGTGGCGCGCAGGATGCGCGTGAATTCGTCCGGAGAACGATCGATTTCGACGCCCGGATACAGGCTGATATAGATACCCTCGGGCGACTCCAGCGCCGCATGCCCGGTCGAGATCACGCCGTTGACGTCCACCGCCGCGATATAGCGGTCGATCACCGGATAGCGTTGCGCTTCGGCCTTCGACGTACCGGTAGGCGTCCATACGTGCACGGTGAGCGCGCGCTCGCCGTCGGCCGGCGGGCCGTCCCATTCGGACTGCGCGAAACTCGGCTGGCAGCGCGCATCGTCGAGGTCGGGCGCGAGCGCCGGCGCGGGCGACGTCGCGAACGCGGGATTGCGCGTGAGCCGCCGCACACGCGCGGCGAGGCTCAGCATGTGCATCCCGCCGAATATCAGCAGCAGGCCGAGGCAGTACGGCACGGTGCCCACGTAGTGCGTCGGGTACGGCTGGAAGAAGAAGATCGCCAGCAGGATCTCGACGACACCCCACGCGAACGCGACGTTCCAGCGGCGGTAGCGCACCATCCATGCGGACGTGCACTGCAGCAGCCCGTCGACGAGGAACAGCGTGCCGAAGATCATCGACAGCAGGAAATGGCCATGGTGATGGCCCGCGAATACGAGCCCCGCGGCCACCACGACCACGATCCCCTTCACGTAGCGCAGGATGCGCTGCCCGCCGACGCCGCTGCCGGCCACCGCGAGCGTCGCGAGCCCCTCGATCAGGAACAGCCACGCAAACAGCTCGATCGGGAAATGCAGCGCGCCGTCGAGCGCGTCGACGAAGATGACGACGCCCGCGACGACCCACAGCCAGCCAAGCACGGTCAGCCCGCGCCAGCGGGTTCGCAGGTATTCGATGCCCAGCAGCAGCAAGACCAGTCGTACCATCGCGCCCTCGTGTCATTTTTCGGGAAACGCGCGGCCTCGCGTTTCCCATTATGTCGACCGTGCGTCGTGCGATGCGCCGGTCGGAAAGCGGTAATCGTTGCCGACGCGTCATGCCGTCGGCATGACCGATGGTGGCCGGCACGCGCCGCTCTGGCCGAATAATAAGACATGGCGGAGTCGGTTGAAAGCCTGCCGAAAACGTTTCCGGCCGGCCCGGGTATCCCGGCACGCCCCCGGATACGGCGCGATCGACAACGCTGCCATGGCAGGCTTCCCGTTCGACAACACGCGGCGGATGCGCCAGAATCCAGCTTCCGAGGGCGAAAGCCACTGAACTGAACTGAACCGCACCAGACGGGACAACAAGAATGAGCATATCGATCACGCGCCGGCGCCTGCTGGCCGCCGGCATGGCCGCGAGCAGCGTCGCGCTGTCGGGCTGTTTCACGCCGAAGCTGTACAAGGACGACGCATACAGCGAACACGTGTCCGGATTCATGATTACCGAGGACGGCAAGAAACTGGTCGTCCTCGGCGAGCGCTACCACTACATCTTCGATCTGCCGGCCCAATTGCGGCCGGTACTGCAGTCCGGCTACCGGAAATCGCTGCGCACGACGTTTGCGGGCTTTCATGCGAGCGGCGGCAGCGTCACCGGCCACTACCGGATCGTGTTGCCGAAGAACGCGTCGGAAGACGATCGACAGGCAGCCGCCGCCGACGGATTCGCCGCCGCGCCGGCCGGTCTCGTGCTCGAAGGCGACATCGACGGCAAGCGCTATTCGACGGAAGGCTTCGCCGCGCAGGACAAGGCGGCCGCGCAGCCGTTCAACCGGCCGTACTCGGTATCCATCAAGGAGTCGCCATCCGTTGTGGGCATGGGTCTGCGGATTCTCGCCACGCCGATCACGGTTGCCGCCGACGGCGTGCTTGTGCTGGGCGGCATCGTGCTCGTGCCGTTCGCGGCCATCGCAATCCAGGCAAGCGGCGGCATCCGGATCATGTAAAGGCGCGCGCAGCGCCGGCGGCAGCAACCCGCGACACGCGAGCGCACACAACGACCGCAACCGGAGCATCGCCATGATCGCCTCGCCACTACACACGCCACCGCTCGGCCCGCAACTCAAACGCTGGCGCGCACTGCACCGCGTGAAGCAAAGCCACGCCGCGGAACTGTTCGGCGTCGTGCAATCGACGATCTCGCGCTGGGAGGCCGGCATCCAGCAGATGTCGCCCGACGAGCGCGCGACGGCCGAGCGGCTGCTCGCCGCGCGCCTCGATTCCGCGGGCGACCACGCGCTCGCGCGGCTCATCGCGGGCAGCGCGGGCCGCATGCATCTCGTGTGCGACCTCACGCACCGCCTGCTCGCCAGTTCGCCGGCGCGCGCGGCCGAGTTCTCGCAGCCGCTTTCGATGCTGCTCGGCACGTCGCTGTGGCGCTACGCGACGCCAGAGATCGTCCGCATGGAAGCCGCGCTCGACACGCTCGGCTGGCGCGACCGCGCGGGGCCGCCGAGCGTCGAATTCGACACTGGCGCGAATGCGTCGCGCGTCGTGCCGATCCGCGGCAGCACGTGCCGGTGGACGCGGATGACGCTGTCGGACGGTTCGGCCGCGCGGCTCGTCGAAACGCTCTAGCGCACCGCGCATATTTCATGCGTGGACGAATCGCGCGCGGCCGCCTTACGCTTGGCGGCTCATCGCAAGGACGCCGACCATGAACCCCGACACGATCCACGCGCGGCTCGATTTCCTGCGCGAAGCCGAACGCCTGAAGGACGTGCTGCGCAGCGGCCACACGTCGGCCGGGCGCGCGGAAAGCACAGCCGAGCATAGCTGGCGGCTGTGCCTGATGGCGCTCGTGTTCGCCGACGCGCTGCCCGGCATCGATACGCAGAAGCTGCTGAAACTGTGCGTCGTCCACGATCTCGGCGAGGCGCTGCACGGCGACATTCCCGCGATCGAGCAGGCCGCGCACCCGGACAAAAGCGCGCACGAACGCGACGACCTGCTGACGCTGACGGCGTCGCTCGATCGCACGCTGCGCGACGAGATCGTCGCGCTGTGGGATGAATACGAGGCGGCCGCGTCGCCGGAAGCGCGCGCGGCAAAGGCGCTCGACAAGCTCGAGACGATCCTGCAGCACAACCAGGGCAGCAATCCGCCCGATTTCGACTACGCGTTCAATCTCGGCTACGGCCGGCGCTATACCGACGCCACGCCGCTGTTCAGCGCGATCCGCGACATCGTCGATGCCGATACGCAACGCAGGATCGACGCGGGCGGGCAGCGCGCGTAAGCTCGCGGTGTCGGGCACGCGGCACCGCGCGCCACTTTCACATATCCCAACAATGACGCCGCCCGGCCTCCGCGCCGGCACGGTGCTCGCACAATTCAGCACAATTTCCACACGAATTGTCGCGAAATCCTCGCTTACCATGAGCGCCTGATTCGATTCGGCACGCCCGCGCGATGCGTACGCGGATGCCGTCGCGGGCAACACGCCCGGCATGCGACGCCGACCGGATCGTCCCGCCCGGCCGCACGCATCGCCCGCGTCCGCTTCATCCTCGCCGCATTCTCATGACTCAGAAGACTCATCGCCGCCGGCGCATCGCACTGATCATCATCGCCGTCGTTGCGATCGTCACAGGCGTCTCGCTCACGGTATTCGCGCCCGACAAGCATCCGCAGTACCTGTCCGCACCCGTCACGCGCGGCGATCTCGAGAACGCGGTGCTCGCGACCGGCGCGCTGCAGGCGTTCAAGCAGGTCGACGTCGGCGCGCAGGTGTCGGGGCAGTTGAAGACGCTGAAGGTCAAGCTCGGCGACAAGGTCGCGAAGGGCCAGTGGCTCGCCGAGATCGATCCCGTGATCTCCGAAAACGCGCTGCGCCAGGCGCGCGCCAGCGAGGAAAGCCTGCGCGCGCAGCACCAGTCGACCGCCGCGCAACTGACGCAGGCGGAACTCGCATTCCGCCGCCAGCAGGCGATGCTGCCCGACGATGCGACGTCGCGCGAGTCGTTCGAGGCCGCGCGCGCGACGCTCGACGTGCAGCGCGCGACGCTCGCGTCGCTCGCCGCGCAGATCCGCTCGGCCCGCATCCAGATCGAGACCGCGCAGGCCAACCTCGGCTACACGCGCATCGTCGCGCCGATCGACGGCGAGGTCGTCGCGATCGTCACGCAGGAAGGCCAGACCGTGATCGCGCAGCAGCAGGCGCCGGTGATCCTGAAGCTCGCGGTTCTCGACACGATGACCGTGAAGGCGCAGGTGTCGGAAGCCGACGTGATCCGCGTGAGCGCCGGCCAGACCACGTATTTCACGATCCTCGGCGAACCGGACAAGCGCCACTACGGCAGGCTGCGCGCGATCGAGCCGGCGCCGCAGAACTTCGCCGATGCGCAAAGCACGCTCGGCGGCGGCACGGGCGGCGGCACGAAACCGAACTCCGCGGTGTTCTACAACGCGCTGTTCGACGTGCCGAATCCCGAGCACCGGCTGCGCATCGCGATGACCGCGCAGGTCAGCATCGTGCTCGGCAGCGCGCGCAATGCGCTCAGCATTCCGGCCGCCGCGCTCGGCGAGAAGCGCAAGGACGGCGCCTATGCGGTCCGCGTGCTGCGCGCCGACGGCAGCACGGTAACGCGCAACATCCGCATCGGCATCAACAACAACGTGCGCGTCGAGGTGCTGGCCGGCCTGAAGGACGGCGAGCGCGTCGTGATCGGCGAAGCCGCCGCGGACGAGCACGCGCCGCTGGCGGACGTGGTGTGACGATGAGCCGGCCCCTGCTGAAACTCTCGAGCGTCACGCGGCGCTTTCCGGCCGGCGACAAGGATGTCGTCGTCCTGAACAACGTCAATCTGTCGATCGACGCGGGCGAGATCGTCGCGATCGTCGGCGCGTCGGGCTCCGGCAAATCGACGCTGATGAACATCCTCGGCTGCCTCGATCATCCGAGCGAAGGCACCTACACGGTCGGCGGACGCGACACGCACATGCTCGACAGCGACGAGCTCGCGCAGCTGCGCCGCGAGCACTTCGGCTTCGTGTTCCAGCGCTATCACCTGCTGCCCCACGTCGACGCGATCGCGAACCTCGAAATGCCGGCGATCTATGCGGGCACCACGCGCGCGGAGCGGCACGAACGCGCCCGCGAGCTGCTCGCGCGGCTCGGGCTCGCGGATCGCGCGCACCACCGGCCCGGGCAACTGTCCGGCGGCCAGCAGCAGCGCGTGAGCATTGCGCGCGCGCTGATGAACGGCGGCCAGGTGATCCTCGCCGACGAACCGACCGGCGCGCTCGACACGAAAAGCGGCCTGGACGTGATCCGCATCCTGCACGAGCTGAACGCGCTCGGCCATACGATCGTCATCGTCACGCACGACAAGGACGTCGCGCGCCATGCGCGGCGCATCATCGAGATCAGCGACGGCGAGATCGTCGCCGACCGGCGCAATCGCCACTATGCGGAAGCGCTCGCGGAAGCCGGCATCCACGCGGCCGAAGCGACGGCCGGCGCGCCGGCCGCGCGCGATCGGCACGACGACCGGCCGCCCGCCGACGCCGACGCCGACGCCGACATCGACACCGACACCGTTACCGACGCGCACACCGATACCGGCACGCGCGCGCGCCGCTTCACGGCCGGCACCGGCCGCTTCGCCGAGGCGTGCCGGATGGCGTGGATCGCGCTCGTGTCGCACCGGCTGCGCACGCTGCTGACGATGCTCGGCATCATCATCGGCATCACGTCGGTCGTGTCGATCGTCGCGATCGGCGAAGGCGCGAAGCGCTACATGCTCGACGAGATCGGCAGCATCGGCACGAACACGATCAACGTCTATCCGGGCACCGACTGGGGCGACAGCCGCGCGGACGCGATCCAGACGCTCGTGCCCGCCGACGTCGCCGCGCTCGCCGAACAGCCGTACGTCGACAGCGCGACGCCCGAGACGTCGCGCACGCTGCTGCTGCGCTACCGCAACATCGACGTCAACGCGCTCGTGAGCGGCGTCGGCGACCGCTTCTTCCAGGCGCGCGGGATGCGTTTCGCGCTGGGCGTCGCGTTCGACGAGGACGCGGTGCGCCGCCAGGCACAGGTGGCCGTGATCGACCAGAACACGCGCCGCAAGCTGTTCGGCGCGACGCGCAATCCGGTCGGCGAAGCGATCCTGGTCGACAACGTGCCGTGCGTCGTGATCGGCGTCACGGCCGACAAGAAGAGCGCGTTCGGCAGCGTGAAGAGCCTGAACGTATGGGTGCCGTACACGACCGCGAGCGGGCGCCTGTTCGGCCAGCGCCATCTCGACAGCATCACCGTGCGCGTGCGCGACGGGCAGCCGAGCGCCGCCGCCGAGAAAAGCCTCGAAAAGCTGATGATCCAGCGCCACGGCCGCAAGGACTTCTTCACGTACAACATGGACAGCGTGGTCAAGACCGTCGAGAAGACCGGCCAGTCGCTGACGCTGCTGCTGTCGCTGATCGCGGTGATCTCGCTCGTCGTCGGCGGGATCGGCGTGATGAACATCATGCTCGTGTCGGTCACCGAGCGCACACGCGAAATCGGCATCCGGATGGCGGTCGGCGCGCGCCAGTCCGACATCCTGCAGCAGTTCCTCGTCGAAGCCGTGCTCGTCTGCCTGCTCGGCGGCACGATCGGCATCGTGCTGTCGTTCGGGCTCGGCGCGGTGTTCTCGATGTTCGTCACGCAATGGAAGATGGTGTTCTCCGTCGGCGCGATCGTGACGGCGTTCGCCTGCTCGACGCTCACCGGCGTGATATTCGGTTTCATGCCCGCGCGCAACGCGTCGCGGCTCGATCCGATCGATGCGCTCGCGCGCGACTGACGAAAGCCCTGCCATGACGCATTACTCACCGCTTCGCCACCTCGGCGCATTCGCATGCGCGGCCGCCCTGCTGGCCGGCTGCACGGCCGCGCGCCACGCGCCGCTGCCGGCCGTCGCGATGCCCGCGAACTGGGAAGCGCCGGTCGCGGCCGACGCGCCGGCCACCACGCGCGACTGGTGGCGCAGATTCGGCGATCCGCAACTCGACCGGCTGATCGACGATGCGCTGCGTGCCAACAACGACCTCGCGATCGCGGCGATCCGCGTGTACCGCGCGCAACTGCAGGCCGGGCTCGTCGACACCAACCTGACGCCCGCCGTATCGCTCGGCGCGAACGGCGCCGTGTCGCGTACGCTCGATACGCACCGGATGAGCCAGGCGAGCGGCATCAACAGTTCGCTGAGCTATGAAATCGACCTGTGGGGCCGGCTGGCCGCGCTGCGCGATGCCGCGCGCTGGGAAGCCGACGCAACGGCCGCCGATCTCGAGGCCGCGCGGCTGTCGCTGATCGGCACGACGGCGGCGCTGTACTGGCAGATCGGTTATCTGAACCGGCAGATCGCGCTCGGCGACGCGAACATCGCGTATGCGGTGCGCACGCTCGCGATCGTCCGGTCGCGGCACGCGGCCGGCGCCGTGTCGGGGCTCGATCTCGCGCAGGCCGAGCAGAGCCTGTCCGCGCAACGCGCCGCGCAGACGCAACTGATCCAGCAACGCACCGAGAAGCGCCACGCGCTCGCGCTCCTGTTCGACCGGCCGCCGCAGCAACTCGCGGCCGAACCGTCGGCGCTGCCCGACGCGCCGCCGCCGGAAGTAGCGGCCGGCCTGCCGGCCAGCCTGCTCGGCCGGCGCCCCGACCTGCGCGCGGCGGAATTCCGGCTGCGCGAATCGCTCGCGCAGGTCGACGCGACGCGCACGAGCTTCTACCCGACCTTCACGCTGACCGGCAACGCCGGCACGTCGAGCACGAGCCTCGAGCGCGTGCTGACGAATCCGGTCGGCACGCTCGGGCTCGGCCTTGCACTGCCGTTCATCCAGTGGAACACGATGCAATTGCAGATCAAGGTGTCGAAATCGCAGTACGAGGAAGCGGTGGTCGGGTTCCGCCAGCGGCTCTACACGGCGCTCGCGGAAGTCGAGAATGCGCTGTCCGCGCGCGTGCAGCTCGAACGGGAGGCCGAACAGAGGACGCTATCGCTGGCCCAGGCGCAGCGCGCCGAGCAGCTTGCCGCCGCGCGATTCGCGGCCGGCGCGACCGCCGTGCAGCCGTGGCTCGACCAGCAGCAGCGGCTGCGCGACGCGCAAAGCGCCGACGAGCTGACACGCTTGAACCGCCTCAACAACCAGATGACGCTGTACCGCGCGCTCGGCGGCGGGATGTCCTGACCGGCGTACAAACGCCGCAATAGGCACGCCGCGTCACTCGCACACGGCCGCCCTGCGCCGCGCCGGCGCGAATGCCACCGCGCTCGCGGTCGCGAGCACGGCCACGCCCGCCGCGCCGTACACCATCACCCAGCCGAACCCGTGCACGAGCGCCGCGTGCAGCGCCGCGCCGCTCGGGTCGGCCTGCGCGAGCGCCGGTGCGATCTGCTGCAGCCCGTCGGTGCGGCCCGACGCGATCTCCTGCGCGAGCCGGCGCAGCGCCGCATCGCCGATCGCGCCCGCAGCGCCGCCCTTCAGGCTCGCGACGATCCCCGCGACCAGCACGAAGCCCATCGCCGCGATGTTCAGCGCGAGCGAGATCATCCGCGCGCTCATGTCGATGCCCGACGCCATCCCGGCCCGCGAACTCGGCACCGCGCCCGTCGTCGTGTTGGTGACCGGCGTGTTCGTGAGCCCGAGCCCGATGCCGGCGATCACGCAGCCGGGCAGCATCGTGAGCCAGCTCGCGTGCTCGGCCGCGCTGCCGACCCGCATCAGCGCGAAACCGGCCGCGATCGTGAACAGGCCGCCCGGGATCACGACGCCCGGCCCGTAGCGCAGCGCGAGCCGTTCGCCGAACGGCGGCGCGACCAGCGTCGGCAGCGTATACGCGAGCAGCGCGAGGCCAGCCGTCACGCTGTCGTAGCCAAGCGCGACCTGGAACCAGATCGGCAGGTAGATCATGAACGGCCAGAAGCTGAAGTTCATCCCCATCGATCCGAAGATCGCGCCGGTGAACGCGCGAATCCGGAACACCGAGAAATCGAACATCGGCCGCGCGCTGGCGCGTTCCGCGACGAAGAAGCCCGCGAGCGCCAGCACGGTCGCGCCGAGCACGCCGAGGCCGGCGGCACTCGTCAGCCCGAGCGCCGCGCTCTGCGTGATGTAGAACGCGAGGCCGAGCACCGCCAGCGACAGCGTGACGATGCCCGCGACGTCGAGCGTGCCCGCATGCGGATCGCGCGACTCCTGCACCGCGCCGCCGATCAGCACGAGCGCGACGGCCGCGAGCGGCGCATGGACGAGGAACACCCACGGCCAGCTCGCCAGCGCGACGATCGCGCCGCCGACGATCGGCCCGAAGCCGAGCCCGATGCCGAACACGATCCCCCAGATCCCGAACGCGCGGCCGCGCTCACGGCCCTCGCGGAACTGGTGCGACAGCACGGCGATCTGGCAGATCAGCATCGCGCCGCCGCTGGCGCCCTGCAGCAGCCGGCCCGCGACGAGCACCGGCACGTTCGGCGCGAGCCCGCACAGCAGCGACGTCGCGCCGAACAGCACGGTGCCGATCACGTACACGCGCTTGCGGCCGAACCGGTCCGCGAGCGTGCCGGCGGCCATCAGCACCGTCGTACACGCGATCGTGTACGCGTTCATGATCCACTGCATGCCGTTGAAATCGCCATGCAGCACGTGTTCGAGCGTCGGCAGGATCACCGGCACGCTCGAGATTTCGAGGCCGAACATCAGCGACGTGAGACAGACGGCCGCGAGCGCGACCGCATTCCTGCGGGAGTCGGATAGCGTCATGCGTATTGCGCGGCGACCCTGCAACGGGCCGCGCGCCTCCAGGTGAGAAGGGTTCGCCGCGCGCGGCCGGCGACGCACGCTGAACGGGAATCGGTACTATAGTGAGAATTTCACTCCCCATTGACGCACGCATTTCCACGAACTGGGGAATCATAGGACCCAATCAGCACAACCAGCCATGACCGACAGACTCGACGGCGTGACGACCTTCGTCCAGGTGGTGGAATCGGGCAGTTTCGCGCTCGCCGCGGAGCGGCTCGACATGACGCGCTCGGCCGTCGGCAAGGCAATCGCACGGCTCGAAAAGCGGCTCGGTGCGCGGCTACTGCAGCGCACGACGCGCAGCCAGAGCCTGACCGACGACGGCCAGGCGTACTACGACCGCTGCGTGCGTGCGCTCGCGGAACTGGAAGCGGCGGAAGCCGATCTCGATTGCGGCCGCAACGAGGCACGCGGCAAGCTGCGGCTGAGCGTGCCGCTCGCGTTCGGGCACCACTGCGTGACGCCGATCGTGCTCGACCTCGCGCGCACCTATCCGCATCTGCGCATCGACGTGTCGATCACCGACCGCTTCGTCGATCTCGTCGAGGAAGGCATCGATCTCGCGGTGCGGATCGGCACGCTCGCGGACAGCACGAGCCTCGCGGTGCGCCGGCTCGGAACGCAATACGGCAGCCTCGGCGCAGCGCCGTCGTATCTCGCGCGCTACGGGATGCCGAAGACGCTCGACGATCTGAAGCACCACCGGACGATCGCGTATTCACGCTCGGGCGTGGTTCAACCGTGGGACTTGCGCGCGCCGGACGGCTCGACGGTGCGTATCGACATGCCGCATCAATTGAGTTTCGACGACGTGCAGGCGATCGCCGCGGCCGGTGCGGCGGGGTTCGGGATCGCATGGGTGCCGAGCTGGCTGCTCGACTACTACGTGAAGCGCGGCGAGATGGCGGTCGTGCTCGACCGCTGCTTCGTCTGCGAAGGCGACATTCATGCGCTCTGGCCGAAGACGCGTTACCTGCCGCGCAAGACGCGCTGCGTGATCGACGCGCTCGCGCAGGCGATTCCGCCGATGATCGAGCGCCCGGACTGATTGCCAGGCGCCGTACCGAACATGGCAGCGGCCTTCGAATATCGTTGGCTCGTTGAACGCACGCATGCCTGGCTGCATCGCTTCCGTCGTCTCCGCATTCGCTTCGAGCGCCGCGCCGACATTCATGGCGCGTTTCTCAAAACCGGCTGCTGCCTGATCTGCCGGAATACCCTTAGGCATACAGAGCATTCTTTATGAAACCGTCTCTTAGCGTAGCCATTCACCCACCCGGCCGCGATTCGATGCGATCCATCGCGCGACACCCTTCTGCGGATCGGATTCACCGGCGGCACGGATATCGTTCATCAGCGAGCCGAGCGTCTGGTCGTCCATCTTCCATGCACCGAGCCAGCGCGCGACATCCGGATGCGTCTGACTGAATCCGGCCTTCGAGATCGCATAGATCGCATCGGGTTGACCGAACACCTGCTTCGGGTCTTTCAGGTAGTGCATCGGATACTTCGCCCACACCCAGTGCGGATTCCACAGCGTGACGATGATCGGCTGGCGACGCTTTGTCGCGCGATCCAGCGCGAGCAACATCGCGGCCTCCGATGACGGCAGCACGGTTGCGTCGAGCGCATACGCGCTGCGCGCCTCGCCTGTCAGTTTCATCAAGCCGCTGCCAGGTTCGATGCCGAAAATCGTCGGCTTGCCGTCGTGGTTGAACTCTGCGGCATGTGCGTTCAACTGGTCGATGCTGTCGATCGCGACGTAATCGGGCACCGCCAGGCCCAGCTGTGCGCGGGGAAACCACGGGCCGATCTTCTCGACGCGCGATTTGATCGCGTCGTACGGCGGGCCGTCCGCAGATGGCAGCCAGACTTCGAACGTCAAATCGAGCTTGCCCTGCGCGACGCCGTTATAGATGATCGCCTTGTCGCCGGACTGCAGCGTGACGTCGTAGCCTTTTTCCGCGAGCAGCGCCTTCCACAGATTCGCGACCGCGATATTCTCGGCCCAGTTGTTCACTCCGATCACAACCGCTCCATTGCCGGCGGCGTGTGCCGACGCCGAAACCGATAGCGCGAAGAAAAGCATGAACCGCCCGAGTGCCGGGCGGCGCATGGCGACAGTAAACAAGCGGGCAAGTAACGACAGGATCATGGGAAAGGCTCCTATTGGATGGGGACGAACTTGGGCAGGACATCACGCGGCCGATGGAACCGGGCGGGCGCGATCGCGCGGACACCGGCATCCGGGGCAACGGTCATCCGTTCGCTCACCGATATATTTATTGCGCCAATTTCCCTTTGATAGCGAGGAATTCCGATATGAACCATCGGAGAGGCCGATCGATCGCGTCGTTCCGTGCGGCCCGGGTCACCCGAGGCTACCGGATGTGACGCGCGATCATTCAGGCGGGCGACAGCGCGCTCGCCGCGCGGCGGCGTTCCTCGACCATCGTCTCGATCAGCAGGGCCAGATCGTCGGCGGCAGGATCGCGATTGCCGGGTGAGCGGAGCAGCTCGAGATCGGCGGGCGGCAGCGCCGGCAAGCCGTCTTCCATGTTCAACACGCGCCAGTTCGCGGGCAGCGTGCAGCGGTCGATGATCGTCACCGCCGCACCGTGATTGACGGCGACCTTGATGCCGGTCGGGCTCTGGCTCGTGTAGACCACGTGATACGGCCGCCCGAGTGCCGCCAGTGCCGCGAGTCCGCGCTGACGGTAGCAGCATGTTTCCGGAAACAGCGCGAGCGGCACGGACGCGCCATCCGGTAATACGAAATCGCGATGCGCGGCCCACACCACGTCCTCGCGGCCGAGATGACGACCGCCGCTTTGCGTGTTGTGCCTGACGACCAGTGCCAGGTCGAGCTCGCCCGCCTGCAGGCGCTCGATCAGCTCCAGCGACATTCTGCAGTCGATATGCGGGCGCGCATCCGGCCGTAGGCGATAGAACTTTTCGAGCAGATCGGGCAACCAGAGCTCCGCGTAATCCTCAGGCAAGCCGAAGCGGATCACGCCATGACGGCCCGTGCGTTTGAGTGCGGCTATCGCTTCGTTCTGCACCTGAATGATGCGGCGCGCATGAATCAGGAAGTTTTCCCCGTCTCTCGACAATGCCAGACGGCGACTGTCGCGCAGAAACAGGTGCGTTTCCAGCCGCTCTTCGAGCGTACGGATGCGAAGGCTGATCGTCGATTGCGTCCGGTGCATCTGCCTGGCAGCGGCGGTCACGCTGCCACTGTCGACCACCGTGATGAACGCGCGCACGAGTTCTCCGTCGAGCGAGCTGAGTTGAGACCAATCGGGTTCGCTGATGGAAGTCATCGAAATTACTCGCTTTGCAAGGGAATTTGTCGATCGAATCATGGGCGCATCGATAGGCCGATTGTTGTCGAAAACAATTCAGGCCACAAACCCCTCATCCCTCGAAACTGGAGCCAACCGTGCAAGCAAGCCTGCCTCTCGCCGACGCAGAATGTACCGATCTGAGCGATATCGTCGACACCGACCGCTATCCGTTGCATGAACCCGGGCAATCGCGAATGCGCGACCTGCTCGCAACTTGCCGGGCCCAGCTGGCCGGCAGCGGCAGCGCGGTCCTGCGCGGCTTCCTGCGCCCCGCCGCACTGGAACAGGCGCGCGTCGAAGGGCTCGGCTTCGCGAAAAAAACCTATTTCTCGAGCCGCAAGGTCAATGCGTATTTCACCGCCGACGACCCGGCGCTGCCCCCCGATGACCCCCGCCGTATCTTCATGGATCGTACGAGCGGCTTCGTCACGCGCGACGTGATCCCGGCCGATGCAATCGTTCACCGGATTTACGTGGCGCGTGCGATGAAGCAATTCGTCGCCGCGTGTCTCGGCGAAACGCAGATCTGGGAATACGCGGACCCGTACGCCGGGCTGGTTCAGAACGTCATGCCGCCCGGCACCGAACAGCCGTGGCACTACGACACCAACGAATTCATCGTGTCGATGATGACGCAGCAGCCCACGGCAGGCGGCGATTTCGAGTACTGCCCGAACATCCGGTCGCCCGAGGGCGAAAACTACGATGCGGTCGGCGCCGTGGTGCGCGGAGAGACGCGCACGCCGATTAGCGTGATTACGCTGCAGCCGGGCGATCTGCAACTGTTCAAGGGCCGCTTCTCGCTGCACCGCGTAACCCAGGTACGCGGCGACATCGATCGTCACACCACGATCTTCGCCTATTCGAAAAGGCCCGGCGTGGTCGGCCGTCTCGAGCGAACCCGCCAGTTGTACGGCCGCGTATCCGAAATGCACCTGGAAGCCGAACAGAAACTGGTCCGCGCGGACACCCTGGTCGACTGACGATGTGAGTTCCCGATGGGCCAACCCATCGCATTATTTCGTTGTACTGATACCTATAACGCTCCCCCTACCATCATGACGATGCTTCGACCGACTCACCGCCCGGAAGATTGCGAGCCAACCGCCGACGAAGTCGCCCAGATCCAGCGCGACCGGCTTGCCGCGGTTCGCCGCGAACTGAAGAAACGCGACCTGACCGCCGCGATCCTGTTCGACCCTACCCACATGCGATATGCAACCGGCTCGCGCAACATGCAGGTGTATTCGATGCGTAATCCCGCACGCTATCTATTCGTGCCGGCCGAGGGAAAGGTGGTGCTGTTCGAATACGCGGGATGCGAATTCCTGGCCGACGGACTCGATACCGTGGATGAAGTCCGGCCGGCCACCGCGATCTCGTACTACTTTTGTGACGACATGCTGCGTCAGATCACCGAGCGCTGGGCGGACGAGATTGACGACCTGGTTCGCGCGTGCGGTGGCGGCAAGCGGATCGCGATCGAAAGTGCGACATCGGCGGCCGCATTTGCGTTGCAAGCGCGCGGCTACGAGATCTCGGACGCCCAGGAGCCGCTCGAGCGCGCCCGTGCAATCAAGGTGAAGAACGAGATCAAGATGATCCGCGCGTCACTGCGCGCGGCGGAAGCGGGCGTGCACAAGCTCGAGGCTGCCCTCGTGCCCGGCATCAGCGAGAACGAGCTGTGGTCGTACCTGCATCAGCATGTGATCGAGACCGACGGCGACTACGTCGAGACCCGCCTGATAAGCTCGGGCCCGCGCACGAATCCATGGTTCCAGGAAAGCAGCCCACGCAAGATCCAGGCGGGAGAACTGGTCGGGCTCGATACCGATGTGGTGGGCCGCTTCGGCTACTACGCGGATTTCTCGCGCACTTTTCTATGCGGCGACGGCCCCGCGTCCACCGCGCAAAAGACGCTATACCGCCTCGCCTATGACCAGATCCACACGAACATGGAGAACGTAAAGGCCGGCACCACATTCCAGGAATTCATCGCGAAGGCGTGGCAGATCCCGCAGCCGTACCGCGCACGCCGCTATTTCGCGCTGGCCCACGGCGTCGGGATGACAGGCGAATACCCGTACATCTGCCATCGCGAGGACAACGATGCAAAGGGCTATGACGGCGTGATCGAACCCGGCATGACGCTGTGCATCGAGAGCTACATCGGCCATGAGGACGGTGGCGAGGGTGTGAAGCTCGAGGAACAGGTGTACGTGCGCGACGACGGCCAGCTCGAGCTGCTGTCCGACTACCCGTTCGAGCACCGTCTGCTCGCCTGAACGCCGCGCGCGACCGATCCGGTTCGCATCAAAAGACCGACGGCAGAGTCCGGCGACGCCAATGTGGCCCTCATCCCCACACTACGAGCTTGCGATGAACGCCACCACACTCCACGCCACGCGCGAGTGCAGTCCGGTCTTGAGCGCGAACACGATTAGCGAGGCGCGATTCGAATCAGGCAGGCGGCCCGGGCTCTTCTCGCGCCGCGGCTTGCACGGGGCCTTTTTGAAACCGTCTCTTAGCGCGGCGAGATGAGTGGAAGCCGACGCGCCGCACGGCGCGTCGGGTACTTACGCCACGCCGAGATCGGCGAGCGGATGCGCGAACAGCTTCCACGGCGACGTCAGGAAATGCCGCACGCGTTCGGCTCGCACCTCGACGAGCGATGCGGGCGCCCAGCGCGGCTTGCGATCCTTGTCGACGAGATGCGCACGCACGCCTTCGCAGAAGTCGCCTTCCTCGATCGCGCGCGCAACGATGCCGAGCTCCATCCGGAACGATTCGGCAAGCGTCATCTGCCGGCCGCGCAGTAGCGCTTCGCGCGTCACGTGCAGCATCGTCGGCGAATGGCCGGCGAGCGCATCGAGGGTCGCCTGCAGCCATTGACGATGCTCGCGCGTCAGCTCGTCGCGCGCAAGATCCTGCGTCAGCGTCGCGACGATCCGCTCGACGGTCGAACGCTTGTCGAAGTGACGAACGATCCACGGCATCTGGCTGTCGAGCGCCGCATGCGGCACGACATTGCACGGCGGTTCGAACACCTTGCGCAGCGCCGGCAGCACGTCGCCGTCCCACTTGACGCTTTCGATGCGCGTCTCGAACGTATCGAGCCACGCGGACGGCACGCACAGGTCCGCGAGCTTCGCGGTCAGCGCGTCGGCGCCCGACAGCATCGCGCCGGTCAGCCCCACGTACAGCTCGAGCTCGACCGGCATGCGCGCCAGGAAATGCGTCGCGCCGACATCGGGCACGAGGCCGATGCGCGTTTCCGGCATCGCGATCTTGCTGCGCTCGGTCGCGACGCGCAGCGCCGCGCCTTGCGCGAGGCCCATGCCGCCGCCCATCGTCACGCCGTCCATCAGCGCGACCACCGGCTTCGGGAACGTGTGGATCGCATGGTCGAGCCGGTATTCGTCGACGAAGAACGGCAGCCAGGTGTCGCGCTGTGCGACCATCCGGTACAGCGCGCGCACGTCGCCGCCCGCGCAGAAGCCCTTCTCGCCCGCGCCGCGCAACACGACCGCGACGATCTGGTCGTCGTGACGGCAACGCTCGAAAAACGCGGCCAGCTCGCCGATCATCGCGTACGACAGCGCGTTGAGCGCGGCCGGACGGTTCAGCGTGATCAGCGCCACGCGGTTCACCACGCGGAACAGCACCTCGGGCGCGGCTTCCGCGAACGCGTCGTGATTCGTGACCGGCGTGCTCATCGTTGCGGCTCTCCGTCGGTGTTCCATTGCGGCGCGCGCTTGCCGAGAAACGCGGCCACGCCTTCGCGCGGATCGTTCGTGTCGAACAGGTCGACGAAGCGTTCGCGCTCGACCGCAAGCGCCGCGCTGCGCGGCACGCCGCGGCGCGCGAGGCCGATCAGCTCCTTGCTGTACGCAACCGCGTGCGGGCTTTGCCGCGCGACATTGCGCGCCAGCGCCAGCGCCGCATCGCGTGCCGTGCCGCTCTCGACCACGTCTTCGACGAGGCCGATCCTGAGCGCCGTCGCCGCGTCGACGCGCGCGCCGGTCAAGATGATCTTCTTCGCCCAGCCTTCGCCGACGAGCCAGGGCAGCGTCTGCGTGCCGAGCCCGCACGGCAGCAGGCCGACCGACGGCTCGGGCAGCGCCATCTGCGCATGCGTCTCGGCGATCCGCAGGTCGCACGCGAGCGCGCATTCGAGGCCGCCGCCCATCGCGTAACCGTTGATCGCCGCGATCGTCACGACGCGCACATCGTGCAGCGCCTCGAACGCCGCGCCGAAGCGCGACGCCATCGCGCGCGCGATGGCGCGATCGCCGTCGGCGAACGTGTTGAGGTCGGCGCCCGCGCTGAAGAACTTCGGGCCGTCGCCGGTGATCACCAGCGCGCGCACGCGCGGGTTCGCATTCAGTTCGGCGACGGTTTCCTGCAGTTGCTGCAGCCCGTCGGCGGTAAAGGCGTTCGCGGGCGGACGCTTGAGCGTCGCACACGCGATCGCGCCGTCGTCGACGTAGTCCAGTTCGATCATCACGCGTCCTTCTTCGTTGCCGGTTGGTACAGGCGGATCACCGCCGAGAAATCGAGCTGCCCGTCGCCGCGGCTGCTCATCGTCTGGTACAGCTGCTGCGCGAGCGCGCCGAGATAGACGGGCTGGCGCGCCTGCTTCGCCGCATCGTTCGCGAGGCCGAGATCCTTCAGCATCAGGTCGGTGCCGAAGCCGCCCGAGTAGCCGCGCGACGACGGCGCGGTGTCGATCACGCCCGGATACGGGTTGTACGTGTCCGAGCTCCAGCAGCGGCCCGTCGACGTGTTGACGATGCCGGCCAGCACCTTCGGGTCGATGCCGAGCGCGACGCCGAGCGACATCGCCTCCGACACGGCCGCCATCGAGATGCCGAGCACGAGGTTGTTGCAGACCTTCGCGACCTGCCCCATGCCCGTCGCGCCGCAATGGACGATGTTCTTGCCCATGCCGGCGAGCACCGGCTTCACGCGCTCGAAATCCACGTCGCTGCCGCCGACCATGAAGGTCAGCGTGCCGGCCGCCGCGCCGCCGGTGCCGCCCGATACCGGCGCATCGACGAACGCGCCGCCGTGCTCGCGCACCAGCGCGCCGAACGCCTGCGCGCTCGCCGGGTCGATCGTGCTCGAATCGATCACGGTCGCGCCCGCGTCGAGGCCGGCCAGCACGCCGTTCTCGCCGGACAGCACCGAACGCACGTGCGGCGCGGCCGGCAGCATCGTGATCACGAACGTCGCGCCCGACGCGGCGTCGCGTGGCGACGCGGCAACCTGCGCGCCGGCGTCCTGCAGCGCGCGCAATGCATCGGCGCTCAGGTCGAACGCATGCACTTCATGGCCGGCCTTCAACAGGTTCAGCGCCATCGGCGCACCCATGTGGCCCAGGCCGATAAATCCGATTTTCATGGTCGTGTCCTCCGCCGCTCAATGCAGCCGGATCGTCGTATTCACGGGGCCGGCCGTCGTGTCGTCGTCGAACCAGCGCGCGGTGACCGTCTTCGTCTGCGTGTAGAACTGCACGACCTGCTTGCCGTACGGGCCGAGGTCGCCGAGCTTCGAGCCGCGCGAACCGGTGAAGCTGAAGAACGGCACCGGCACCGGGATCGGGATGTTGATTCCGACCTGACCGACGTCGATTTCGCTCTGGAACTTGCGCGCGGCCGCGCCGCTTTGCGTGAACAACCCGACGCCGTTGCCCATCGGATTGCGGTTGACGAGCGCGATCGCGTCGTCGAGCGTGTCGGCTTCGAGCACGACGAGCACCGGGCCGAAGATTTCGTGCGTATAGATCGACATGTCGGTCTTCACGCCCGAGAAGATCGTCGGGCCGATGAAGTTGCCGCTTTCGTAGCCGGCCACCTTCACGTCGCGGCCGTCGAGCTCGAGCTTCGCGCCTTCGTTCACGCCCGCTTCGATCAGCGACAGGATGCGTTCCTTCGCGGTCTTCGACACGACCGGGCCGACGTCGGTGCCGGCTTCCGCGCCCGCATTCACCTTCAACAGCTTCGCCTTTGCGACGAGGTCGGGCAGCCAGTCGCGCGCTTCGCCGACCAGCACCGCGACCGACGTCGCCATGCAGCGCTGCCCGGCCGCGCCGAAGCCGGCGCCGACGAGTGCATTGATCGTCTGCTCGCGGTTCGCATCGGGCAGCACCACCGCGTGGTTCTTCGCGCCCATCATCGACTGCACGCGCTTGCCGTGCGCGCTGCCGAGGTTGTACACGTGCGTGCCGACGGTGGTCGAGCCGACGAACGAGATCGCCTTCACGAGCGGATGCGTGCAGATCGCATCGACGACTTCCTTGCCGCCGTGCACGACGTTCAGTATACCTTTGGGTACGCCGGCCTCGAGCGCGAGCTGGACGAGCTCCATCGTCGACATCGGGTCCTGCTCGGACGGCTTCAGCACGAACGTGTTGCCGCACACGATCGCCATCGGGAACATCCACAGCGGAATCATCGCGGGGAAGTTGAACGGCGTGATGCCCGCGCACACGCCGAGCGGCTGGCGCAGCGTGTAGGTGTCGACGCCGCCCGCGACGTTCTCCGCGAATTCGCCGAGCTGCAGCGAGCCGATCGAACACGCATGCTCGACCACTTCGAGGCCACGGAAGATGTCGCCCTCGGCATCGGGAATCGTCTTGCCCTGCTCGGCCGTCAGCGTCTTCGCGATGCGCTGCTGGTTCGTGCGCACGAGATCCTGGAACTTCAGCATGATGCGCATGCGCGTGGCGATCGGCGTGTTCTTCCACGTCGCATACGCGGCGTGCGCGGCCTGCACGGCCGCATCGACTTCCGCGACGGTCGCGAACGGCACGCGCGCGAGCACCTGCTGCGTGGCCGGGTTGACGATGTCGCGCCACTCTTTCGTGGCGGACTCGACGAAGGCGCCGTCGATCAGCAGCTTGACCGTCGGCACGTCTTGCCCCTTCTGGGGCGTCGGATTCGCGTTCATCGATCCTATCTCCTTGCAGAGGGCCGCGAAGCGCAATACCGCCGCGCGGCCGGTTCAATTCGGCTGCGGGCGGCGGCCACGGAATGCGGCGCGCGCGGCCCGCGGTCGGTCATTTCATTTCAATTCGGCGGCAAAATCTTCTTCCCAGTATTCGCCGGGCATCCGCGCGGCC
Source organism: Burkholderia sp. BE17 (assembly GCF_009362305.1). Taxonomy (NCBI): domain Bacteria; kingdom Pseudomonadati; phylum Pseudomonadota; class Betaproteobacteria; order Burkholderiales; family Burkholderiaceae; genus Burkholderia; species Burkholderia sp. BE17. The sequence continues at coordinate 48,725 of NZ_WHNU01000009.1, read as the reverse complement.
GCGTCGTCGCCGCGCTCGATCTCGCGGCGGCGCAGCTCGACGCGGCGGATCTTCCCCGAGATCGTCTTCGGCAGCTCCGCGAACTGCAGGCGGCGGATGCGCTTGTACGCCGCGAGCTTGTCGCGCGAGAAACGGAAGATCTCCAGCGCGAGCGCGGGGCTTTCCTCGTAGCCCTGCCGCAGCGTGATGAAGGTCTTCGGCACCGACAGCCGCACGGGGTCGGGGCTCGGCACGACGGCCGCCTCGGCGATCGCCGGATGCTCGATCAGCACGCTCTCGAGTTCGAACGGGCTCAACCGGTAGTCGGACGACTTGAACACGTCGTCCGCGCGGCCGATATACACGTAATAGCCGTCGTCGCCGCGCATCGCGATGTCCGACGTGCGGTAATGGCCGTCGCGCATCGCGTAGGCGGTCGCGTCGGGGTTGTTCGCATAGCCGTTCATCAGCCCGACCGGGCGCGTGACGTCCGGGCCGATCGGCAGCGCAACCTCGCCTTCGGTCACGGGCGCGCCGTCCGGATCGAGCAGCGCGACGCGGTAGCCGGGCAGCGGCCGGCCCATCGAGCCTGCAACGACCGGCTGGCCCGGCGAGTTGCCGATCAGGCAGGTCGTCTCGGTCTGGCCGTAGCCGTCGCGGATCGTGATGCCCCACGCCTTCTTCACGCGCTCGATGATCTCGGGATTCAGCGGCTCGCCCGCGCCGACGATCTCGCGCAGCTTCACGTCGAACAACGCGAGCGGCTGCTGCACGAGCATGCGCCATACGGTCGGCGGCGCGCACAGCGTCGTCACCTGGTATTTGACGAGCGCATCGAGCACGACCTTCGGCTCGAAGCGCGCATAGTTGAACGCGAACACGCACGCCTGCGCGTTCCACGGCGCGAAGAAGCAGCTCCACGCGTGCTTCGCCCAGCCCGGCGAGCTGATGTTCCAGTGGATGTCGCCCGGCTGCAGGCCGACCCAGTACATCGTCGACAGATGGCCGACCGGATAAGTGCGGTGCGTATGCTCGACGAGCTTCGGCTTCGACGTCGTGCCCGACGTGAAATACAGCAGCATCGGATCGCTCGCGTGCGTGACGGCGTCCGGCTCGAACGCGGCGCTCGCCGCATAGCCGTCGTTCATCGCGAGCCAGCCCGCGCGCGGCGCGCCGGCGACGATCTTCCGCGCGAGGCCGAGGTCGGGCTGTTCGAATTTCGCGGTTTCGTTCTCGTCGACGATCGCGTATTTCGCGCCGCCGATCTGCACGCGGTCGCGCACGTCGTCGGCCGACAGTTGCGTGGTGGCGGGCAGCACGATCGCGCCGAGCTTCATCGCGGCGAGCATCGCGTCCCACAGTTCGACACGGTTCGGCAGCATCAGCAGGATGCGATCGCCGCGCACGACGCCGACCGAGCGCAGCCAGTTCGCGATCCGCGACGAACGTTCGGACATCTGCGCGAACGAATACGGATCGCCCGTGCCGGTCGCCGCGTCGACGATCCACAGCGCGGGCCGGTCGTTGCCGCGCGCCATCGGGTCGAAGTAGTCGAGCGCCCAGTTGAACGCATCGAGCACCGGCCACTCGAAATCGCGGTACGCGGTTTCGTAGTCGGTGCGATGGCGCAGCAGAAAGTCGCGTGCGTCCAGGAATGCCTGTACCGTCATCGTTTCCTCCAGTCTCCATGCGTCGCGGTCAACCGGCGCACGCGCTGCAGCACATGCCCGATTCCGTTTTGCACGGCGCACGGTCACGTCGTTGCGTGCCGCGTTCACCGCGCTGCCCTCGTGCCCTGCGTGATGCTTCCGTTCTGTCGACGCGACCGCCGCGACTCAAAGCTGCCGCGCGATCACCATCCGCTGCACTTCGCTGGTGCCTTCGTAAATCTGCGTGATGCGCGCGTCGCGATAATGACGCTCGACTTCGTAATCGACCAGGTAGCCGTAGCCGCCGTGGATCTGGATCGCGTCCGAGCACACGCGCTCGGCCATCTCGGACGCGAACAGCTTCGCCTGCGACGCTTCCGACAGGCACGGCAGCCCGGCCGTGCGCAGCTTCGCCGCGTGATGCACGAGCAGGCGCGCGGCGTTGATCTGCGTGGCCATGTCGGCGAGCTTCTGCTGGATCGCCTGATGCTCGGCGATCGGCTTGCCGAACTGCACGCGCTCGCCCGCATAACGGCGTGCCTTGTCGAACGCGGCGCGCGCGATGCCGAGCGCCTGCGCGGCAATGCCGATCCGGCCGCCCTCGAGATTCGACAACGCGATCTTCAGCCCTTCGCCGCGATTGCCGAGCAGGTTCTCTTCCGGAATCGCGCAGTTCTCGAACGTGATCGGGCACGTATCCGACGCGCGGATACCCATCTTCTTCTCGGGCTTGCCGACGATGAAGCCCGGCGTGTCGGTCGGCACCAGGAACGCGGAAATGCCGCGCTTGCCGGCTTCCGGGTCGGTCATGGCAAAAACGATCGCGACACCGGCGCGCCGGCCGTTGGTCACGAACTGTTTCGCGCCGTTCAGCACCCATTTACCGTCGCGCAGCTCCGCGCGCGTGCGCAGGTTGTGCGCCTCGGAACCGGCTTGCGGCTCGGTCAGGCAGAACGCGCCGATCACGCGGCCGGACGCCATGTCGGCCAGCCAGCGCTCTTTCTGCGCCGGCGTGCCGAAGCCGAGGATCGGGCCGCAGCCGACCGAGTTGTGCACGCTCATCAGCGTCGCGCACGCGGCGTCGCCGGCGGCGATTTCCTCCATCGCCAGCGCATACGCGACGTAGTCCGTATACGAGCCGCCCAGCTCCTGCGGCACGATCATCCCGAGCAGGCCAAGCTCGCCGAGCTGCGCGACGACGGCGTCGGGCAGTTGCGCATCGTGGTCCCACTGCGCGGCGTTCGGCGCCAGCATCTCGGTGGCAAAGGCGCGCGCGGCGTCGCGGATCATCCGCTGGTCTTCGGTGTAAAGCTCGTCCATGGTGCTGCTGTCTCCCGCGGCCGCCGGGCGCGACCGTCCTTGCGTTTCGATGCAACAAGTGTAGGCAAGCGCGCGCGACTGTTCGATGCTCGCGTCGCTCATTTACACTGAGCGTTTTTGCCACACCGGCGGCACGATGAAGCAGGAAGACAAGGGAACCGTCGCGATCAGCCTCGTCGCTTACAGCGTCGCGCTCGCGACCCGGCGCGGCGTCGCGGCCGAGCCGCTGCTCGCGCAGGCCGGCATCGCGCCCGCGCTGCTCGGGCAGCCGCGCGCACGCGTGTCCGCGCAGCAATACGGCGCGCTGTGGAACGCGATCGCGCGCGCGCTCGACGACGAGTTTTTCGGGCAGGATCGCCACCCGATGCGCAGCGGCAGCTTCATCGCGATGAGCCAGGCCGCGCTGTCCGCGCGCGACGGGCTGCACGCGATGGCGCGCGCGGTGAATTTCATGCACTGCGTGCTCGACGACCTGCACGCGGAGCTCGACGCGAACCCGCAGCGCGTGCGGCTGCGCTTCGTGCACCGCAACAACGGCGCGACGCCCGCGATGTTCACGTACGCGACCTATTTCATCATCGTCTACGGGCTGACCTGCTGGCTGATCGGGCGGCGTATCCCGCTGCTGCATGCGAGCTTCCGCTGCGACACGCCGCCCGCCGATCACGAATACCCGTCGATGTTCTGCGATGACATGCGTTTCAACGAGCCCGATTCGTATGTCGATTTCGATCCCGAATTCGCGACGCTGCCGGTCGTGCAGAACGTGAAGACGCTGAAGACGTTCCTGCGCAACGCGCCGGCGAGCTTCATCGTCAAGTACCGCAACCCGAACGCGCTCGCGCAGCGCGTGCGCGCGGTGCTGCGCGGGATGCCGCCCGCCGCGTGGCCGGGCGCGGGCGGGATGGCCGCGCGGCTGCACGTGGCCGAAGCCACGCTGCGCCGCAAGCTGCACCAGGAAGGCCAGGCATACCAGTCGATCAAGGATGCGCTGCGGCGCGATCTCGCGTTCGAGGCGCTGGCCGACCCCGCGCGCACGATCGCCGACGTCGCGGCCGCGACCGGCTTCGCGGAACCAAGCGCGTTCTATCGTGCGTTTCGCAAATGGAGCGGGCGCAGCCCGGCCGACTATCGCGACGAAGTGCTCGCGCGCGGCGGCGGCGCGGGCTGAATCCGGCCCCGCCTTCGCGCTTTCCGCCGAAACCGCCTAATCTTTAAGCATCGGGCCAACGCCCTTTCCGCGAGCCGGGCGGCGTGCGATTGTGCGCCGCCCGGACGCCCCGATGCGCCTCCACCGTCACGGGCCGCCGCCGGCGCCTGCCGCGCCAGACGGCCGCCCCCTTCACCCGCTGCCCGCGCGGGTCGCGCGCGCCGCGCTGTTCGCGGCGCTGCTCGTCGTATGCGCGGCCGTCGCTGCGGCGCTGCCCGCCGCTGCACCCGCAGCCGCGCGCCCGGTCATCGTGATCCCGATCAACGGTGCGATCGGGCCGGCCAGCGCCGACTTCATCGTTCGCTCGCTCGATCGCGCCGCGCACGAGCACGCGCCGCTCGCGATCCTGCAGCTCGACACGCCCGGCGGCCTCGACACGTCGATGCGGCAGATCATCAAGGCCATCCTCGGCTCGCCGGTGCCGGTCGCCGCGTTCGTCGCGCCGGGCGGCGCGCGGGCCGCGAGCGCGGGCACCTACATCGTCTATGCGAGCCACTTCGCGGCGATGGCGCCCGGCACCAATCTCGGCGCGGCGTCGCCCGTGCAGTTCGGCATCGGCGGCGCCGCACCGGCGCCGGGCACCAACCCCGCTGCGCCGCGAGCACCGCCGGCCGGGACGTCGGGTGCATCGGAAGCCTCCGGCACGTCGCCCGCCGCGCTGCCGACCGACACGCAATCGACCGAGATCCGCAAGGCGATGCAGGACTCCGCCGCCTACATCCGCGGCCTCGCGCAGTTGCGCGGGCGCAATGCCGAATGGGCCGAGCGTGCGGTGCGCGAAGCCGTCAGCCCGTCGGCGACCGAGGCGCGCGCGCAGCACGTCGTCGACCTGATCGCGCAGGATCCGGCCGACCTCGCGCGCCAGCTCGACGGCCACAGCGCGACGACCACCGCCGGCACGCTGCGGCTCGCGACCGCGCATGCGCCGCTCGTCGTGGTCCTACCCGACTGGCGCAGCCGCTTCCTGTCGATCATCACCGATCCGAATGTCGCGCTGATCCTGCTGACGATCGGCATCTACGGCCTCTTCTTCGAATTCGCGAACCCCGGCTTCGTGCTGCCGGGCGTCGCCGGCACGATCTGCCTGCTGATCGGGCTGTTCGCGATGCAGTTGCTGCCGATCAGCTATGCGGGCCTCGGCCTCGTGCTGCTCGGTCTCGGTTGCCTGGTGGCCGAAGCGTTCCTGCCGACCTTCGGCGTGCTCGGTTTCGGCGGGATCGTGTCGTTCACGATCGGCGCGCTGATGCTGATCGATACCGAAGTCCCCGGCTACGGGATTCCGTGGCCCGTGATCGCGAGCCTTGCGCTCGGCGGCGGGCTGCTCGTCGCGGGCGTGTCGAGCGTCGCGCTGCGCGCGCGGCGGCGGCCGGTCGTGACGGGCGCCGAAGCGATGGTCGGCAGCATCGGCGAAGTGCTCGACGACGGCCTGTGCACCGACCAGCCGCGCGGCGCGGCCGGCCCCGCGCCATCGGCCGCGGGCTGGGCGCGCGTGCATGGCGAGCGCTGGCGCGTCGCGAGCAGCGTGCCGCTCGCCGCGGGCTGCCGCGTGCGCGTCACCGGCCGCCAGGGATTGCTGCTCACCGTCGCCCCGCTGTACGACGTGCCGGCACACGAACAACAACACCACGGAGAACCAACATGATGGGCTACACCTTCGGCTTCAGCAGCGTCCTGATCGTCTTCGTCGTGGTGCTCGTCGCGTCGTCGATCCGCATCTTCCGCGAGTACGAGCGCGGCGTGGTGTTCATGCTCGGCCGGTTCTGGAAAGTGAAGGGCCCGGGGCTCGTGCTGATCATCCCGATCGTCCAGCAGGTCGTGCGGATCGACCTGCGCACCGTCGTGTTCGACGTGCCGCCGCAGGACGTGATCACGCGCGACAACGTGTCGGTGAAGGTGAATGCGGTGGTGTATTTCCGCGTCGTCGATCCGGAGAAGGCCGTGATCCAGGTCGCGCGCTTCTTCGATGCGACGAGCCAGCTTTCGCAGACGACGCTGCGCTCGGTGCTCGGCAAGCACGAGCTCGATGCGCTGCTGGCCGAGCGCGAGCAGTTGAACGCCGACATCCAGAAGACGCTCGACGCGCAGACCGATGCGTGGGGGATCAAGGTATCGACGGTCGAGATCAAGCACGTCGACCTGAACGAGACGATGGTGCGCGCGATCGCGCGGCAGGCCGAGGCCGAGCGCGAGCGGCGCGCGAAGGTGATTCATGCGGAAGGCGAATTGCAGGCGTCCGAGAAGCTGCTGCAGGCCGCGCAGCGGCTTGCGCTGCAGCCGCAGGCGATGCAGTTGCGTTACCTGCAGACGCTGACGACGATCGCGGCGGACAAGAACTCGACGATCGTATTTCCGCTGCCGATCGATCTGCTGGGGGCGTTGCTGGAGCGGCTGGGCATGCCACGCGAGCGCTGAAACGCTCGTTTCCGGCCCGCGCGACGCCACCGTCCATCCCGCTGGACGCAGGGCCGCGACGGCCCGGCGCCCGACACCCGGCGTACGTCAGGCCAGCAGCTTGCGCTCGGTCTTGCCGTACTTGATCGACTTCTCGTCCGGGATCATCAGGCCCGTGTGCTCGTCGCGGCCCTGCAGCAGGAAGCGCGCGTCCGGCTTGCCGATCTGCTCGGCCGCGAGCTTGCTGTCCGCGCCGATCTCGCCCTTCTTCATCCGGTTGACGATCACGCCGGCCGCGGTGTCCTTGAAGTCGCGCAGCATCCACGCGTCACCGTCGCTGTCGCCGAACACCAGCAGCGGGCCATAGCCCTTCTTCGATTCGAGGACGTTGCGGATGCCGACCGTCTTGCCCGGGCCGTAGTTGAAATGCCAGCCGTCCGGGTAGTGGCTGACGTACTTGCCGTCGCGCATGTCGAGACGCAGGCCGATCACGTTCTCCGGCGGCACGCCGTAGCCGTAGTTCGGGTGGCCGGCGAACACGCGCACGACATCGTCGATCGATGCGGTGCTCACGTACACGTCGATGCCGTTCGCGCGCAGCGTATGCATCACCGCGCGGATCTCCTCGTGAATGCGGATACCGTGGAAATGCGTCGCGGCGACGACGCCCGCCTTGCCCGGCAGCGTCTTCGGGCTTTCATACTTCACCTTGCGCAGCGCGTCGCCGATGCCATAGTTGTTCGACGCTTGCGCCATCGCCTGCAGCTCGGCCGTCGTCATGTTCCGGTAGAAGTAGATGATCCACTTGTAGCCGATCTCGAGCGGGTGCGTATCGCAGATCGCGTCGTACATGTAGTACAGCTTCGCGCGGAAATCCTTGAACTGATCGGTCTCGCGAATCTCGTCGAGGCTCTTGCTGCCGCCGAATCCCTGGTAGTTCGCGTAGAGCCAGCGATAGTCGGATTCGACGTCGGCGGCGAGGTCTTCCATCGTCACCGGCTTGCCGTCGATCGTCGTGTAGTCCTTCGCGAACGCGCCCTTCGGCACGTCCTTCCACATCACGTCGACGAATTCGTCCGGCGTCAGCTTGTACTGCAGATGGTTGATCTGGTACATCAGCAACGCCTCTTCGCAGTCGTTCATGATGCACGTGTTGTCCCAGTCGAACACCGCGTACGGGCGGCGCTTCTCGTCGTAGCGCGCACTCGCGACGCCATGCCGGTCGAGCACCGCCTGCAGGCGCGCGGCGTTGAACGGCGACCAGCGGCCCGGGTCCAGCGTGTCCGGCGCGGTGGCGCTCTTCGCGTCGGCCGTGCCGGCCTTGAGCATCAGCGACGTCGCGGCGGTCGCCGCGGCAAGGGTATTCATGAACTTGCGGCGTTGCATGGTCTCTCTCTCCGTGGGGTGTCGAATCGGTTTCGGTCGCTATCCCGCGCGGCGCACCGGCGGCTCATCGACGCAGCGAAGCCGGGACGGCTCCGAACTGGGGGCGGATGATGTGACGAAATTATTTCGGCAATATGACGGCGTCACGTCGCGACGCGACGGAGAGTTGATCCGGCGCGACATGCCGGGCCATCACATGCCGTGCCGTCGCCAAGGCGGCAGCACGCGCGGCCATCCACGCCGGCGCCGGAGCCGCTCGTGACAGCCTCCTGCCGGCGCCCGCGATCCGTCCGCGTGCGCGCCGGCGACCATCCGGCCCCAACCTCCGGAAACCTAGAGTCTCCCCTCCATTTCGGCTCCTCATTAGGACAAATCCTCACCCCCGGGGGCTGGCGCGCCACGCCGAACCGGCTATCATCGTTACATTACTCAATGGCACATTAAATGCTGACTGAATAATTCGCGACGGGAACACCGGCGGATGCATTCCGGATCAGCGCCCCGCTTTGCACCGGGCCGGAGCGCGCTTTGCGTGGGACCGGAGTCAGTGCCGAAGCACCAACACCGGTCGACAAGCGCTGAAGCGCCCACTCCGGCCGACATATGGAGACGCATCATGGCCGACCACCATCCGCTGCCGGAAGTCCACCTCGACGAGCTGCCGCAATTCCGCGCGGTCCAGCAGCTTGCCTACCGCTGTGTCGAAACCGTCGGCGCGATGCTGTACCCCGGCATTACCGAGAAGGAAGCCGCGCGGCTGCTGACCGAATGGCTGCAGGACAACGGCGTGCATGACTGGCTGCACAAGCCGTTCGCGTGGTTCGGCGATCGCACCGCGTTCGAGGGCTTCTCGGGCCTCAAGCACATGGGCGGCTTCAATCTCGCGTTCTTCCCGAGCAACCGTCAGCTCGAGACCGACATGCCGGTGATCCTCGACGTCGCGCCCGTGCTCGACGGCATCGTGGCCGACGTCGGCTACGCGCACTGCCTCGGCGAGAACCCGATCCTCGAGCAGTTGCAGGACGACCTGATGGACCACCGCGACATGATCGTGCGGCTCGTGAAAGAGCGCCGGCCGATGGCCGAGGTCGCGCAGGAAGTCGACGCGCTGTGCCGCCGCCAGGGCGTCGAGCCGCGCCACAAGGCCTATCCGTTCAAGGTGCTCGCGCATCGCGTCGCGAAGATCCACAAGCTGTCGAAGCCGCGCTTCGTCGCACGTTTCGGGCTGAACGCGACGCGCAACCTGCTGCTCGACCAGGGCCGCGCGGCGAAGCAGCAAGGCTGGTCGCCGCTGTGGTCGATCGACCGCCGCTCCGAGCATGCGCCCGTGCCGGGCCTGTGGGCCGTCGAGCCGCATCTCGGCTTCGCCGGCGTCGGCGCGAAATTCGAAGAGCTGCTCGTGATCACCGACGACGACGCGTACTGGCTCGACGACGACCTGCCGCACGTGCGCCGCTGGCAGCGCCGCCAGGCCGATCGCGCGCAGGCCGCCGCGACCGTGCCGGCTGCCGCCTGACGTGCCCGCGCCTTTCCTCCCGAATCCCTGAACGACGGACTCACGATGCAGCCTCTTTCCGACGAAGCGCCGCTGGCCCTGTTCGAATCGGTTCATAACGAGACGGCGGTCGCCTCGGGCGACCTGACGCTCGCGGTCAGAACCTGGGGCGACTCGGCCCGTTCGCCGGTCGTGCTCGTGCACGGTTATCCCGACGACAGCAGCGTCTGGCGGCACGTCGCGCCGCTGCTCGCGCGCAAGCACTACGTGATCGCATATGACGTGCGCGGCGCGGGCCTGTCCGGCGTGCCGAAGCGCACGGCCGACTACCATCTCGCGAAGCTGACCGACGATTTCGTCGCGGTGATCGATGCGCTCTGCCCCCGCCGCGCGGTACACCTGATCGCGCACGACTGGGGCTCGATCCAGGGCTGGGAATTCGTCACCGATCCGCGCCTTTCCGGCCGCATCGCGTCGTATACGTCGTGTTCGGGGCCGTGCCTCGACCACGTCGGCTTCTGGCTGCGCGAACGCGTGCTGCGCCCGACGCCCGCGTCGCTGGCCAAGCTTGGCGGCCAGCTCGTGCGGTCGTGGTACGTGTACCTGTTCCACCTGCCGTTCATCCCCGAGCTCGGCTGGCGGCTGTGGCTCGGCCGCGCATGGCCGCGCCTGCTGCGCCGGCTCGAGAAGACGCCCGCCGCGCCGCGCGCGACGCAGGCCGACGACGGCGCGCACGGCGTGCGCCTCTATCGCGCGAACTTCATCCGCTGCCTGTTCGCGCCGCGCGAACGCTACGCGCATGCGCCCGTGCAGACGATCGTGCCGCTCGGCGACAAATACGTGAGCCCCGCGCTGTCCGAGAACCTGTCGCGCTGGGTGCCGCAGTACTACCGCCGCGAGGTTGCGGCCGGCCACTGGCTGCCGCTCGCCGATCCCGCGCGCTTCGCGGATCTCGCCGGGCAACTGATCGACGCGGTCGAATCGGGCAACGAACCGCCCGCGCTCGCGAATGCACGCCGCCGCGCAACGAGCGGGCGCTTCAGCGGCAAGGTCGCGGTCGTCACCGGCGCGGGCAGCGGCATCGGCCGCTGCGCGGCCCTCGCGTTCGCCCGCGAAGGCGCGACGGTCGTCGCCTGCGACATCGATATCGCGAGCGCCGAGCGCACCGCGCTGCTGATCGGGCTGACCGGTGCGCGGGCGCATGCGAAACGCGTCGACGTCGGGTCCGCCGACGAGATGGAAGCGCTCGCGGCATGGGTCGGCAGCGAACTCGGCGGCGCGGACGTCGTGATCAACAACGCGGGCATCGGCATGGCCGGCGGCATCCTCGACACGAGCACGCGGCACTGGGAGCGCATCCTGCACGTGAATCTGTGGGGCGTGATCCACGGCTCGCGGCTGTTCGCGCAGCAGATGGCCGCGCGCGGCACCGGCGGCCACATCGTCAACACCGCGTCGGCGGCCGCGTTCGGGCCGTCGCGCGACCTGCCCGCGTATGCGACGACGAAGGCCGCCGTGCTGATGCTCAGCGAATGCATGCGCGCGGAACTCGCGGAGCAAGGCATCGGCGTGACGGCCGTGTGCCCCGGTTTCGCGGAAACCGGAATCATGGCGTCGACGCAATACGCGGGCGCCAACACGCAGGATGAAGCACGGCTGCGCAAGCGCGCGACGAAGCTGTACCAGATGCGCGGCCTGAAACCCGAAACCGTCGCACAGGCGATGGTCGACGGCGTGCTGCGCAACCGCCCCGTCGTCGCGATCGGCGGCGAGGCGCACGCGATGCGCTTGGTCGGCCGCTTCATGCCGTGGCTCGGCCGGATGATCGCCCGCGTCAGCATGGCATCGCATTGACGGCGCATGACGCCGCACACGGAGACACAGATGACCGACCCCGCCGACTACCACAAGATCAAGGCCCGACACGTGAAGTTCGACTTCAGCGACACGCCGATCACCTGGGTGCCGAACGATCCGGGCAGCACCCACATCATCAACACGCTGAACCTGCTGTTCCCGGAAGGCGAACTGTGGTTCTGCCGCGTGTACAACAAGGCGCTGCCGCTGATCGCCGATGCGCGCCTGCGCGACGAGGCCGAAGGCTTCCTGCGGCAGGAAGCCGTGCATTCGCGTTCGCACGGCGGCGTGCTCAAGCACTACTACGACCGGCACGGGATCGACACGAAACCGTTCACGCAGAAGCTCAACCGGCTGTTTACGCGCGTGCTCGGCGAACAGCCGCTCGGGCTGAAGATCGGCCATACGCGCTTCTGGCTGCGGCAGCAGCTCGCGGTGATCGCGTCGCTCGAGCATTTCTTCGGCTATCTCGGCAACTGGGTGCTCAACGCGCACGGGCTCGACGAAGGCAAGGCAGACCCGACGATGGTCGACCTGCTGCGCTGGCACGGCGCCGAGGAAGTCGAGCACCGCACCGTCGCGTTCGACATCTACCGGCACCTGGGCGGTGCCTATCCGGAACGCTGCGTGCACATGGCGTTCGTGATCCTGCTGCTGCTCTACTACATCACGACAGGCGCGAAGTTCATGTACAGGCGCGACCCGGATGCCGGCCGCTACCCGGGCTTCGTGCTCGCGTGGTGGCAGGGTTCGCGGCGCGGGCACCTGCCGTCGTTCTGGAAGGTGATCGGCGCGGCGCTGCGTTATTTCAAGCCGGGTTATACGCCGCACCACGAAGGCTCGACCGAGCAGGCGCTCGAATACCTAGCACGCTCGCCGGCCGCGCAGGCGGCCGCGCACGGCGGCAACTGGGGCACCACGAAGGGTGCGTAAACGGGTTTCCGGCGGGCGCGGCGGGCGGTGCCCGCCGAAATGCGTACAATCGCGGCTTCATTTCCCGGAGGTGCCGCGATGGCCATGAAGAAAACCGATCTAGAAAAGAACAAGGCGCTCAAGCTGACGCACGCGATGAAGCAGTCGGGCGCCACCCGTTTCGGCAAGGGCGCCGAAGACGCGGCAAAGCTCGACCGCCGCGCGCAGCGCAAGCTCGACCAGGAACAAGGGCTCGTGCCGTTCGCATGCAAGCTCAACGCCGAACTCGTCGAGCAGTTGAAGACGCGCGCCGCCACGCATCCCGAAGGGATGACGGGCCTGCTGTCCGAACTGCTCGTGAACGGGCTCGCGCAACGCGACGCGTAACCGCCACGCATGTCGAAAATGTCGTTGACAGCGCCGCGCTGTCACGACAAACTCGTTCGCATGCCTACGTTCAAGCTCATCGCCATCGCGAATCATTGCCCGGTGAACATTCGAAAGAATGGATCACGGGAGGCGCTTGTGCGTTAGCAATCGAGCAGTACCGCATGTCACACAAGGCCTCGCCGGAAACGGATGAGGCCTTTTTGTTCTGGTGCGCGTCATCCGTCCGGCTCACTGAATGGAGAAGACGATGGACCAGGCAAGCCAGCTGTTTGACCGCCCCGACCGGCGCCGCGCCGGCACGATCGCGTTACCGACCGTCGTGATCCGTTTCGCGGTCGCGCCGCGCACGACGATGACCTGGCGCGCGCCGCAAGATGCGCAGATCCGCGCACACGGCGCGGCGCTGTGGATCACGCGCCCGCCGAGCGTCGACGACTACTGGGTGCAGCCCGGCGACGTGCTGCGCATCGCACGCGGCGACCGCATCTGGCTCGGCACCGATGCCGACCGATCGGCCGAAGCGTCGATCACGACCACCTACGTGCAGCGCGGCGAGCGCTTCAGACGCATGCTCGCGCAAGTGCAACGTTTGCTCGCCGGGGTATGGAGAAGGAGTGGATGATTGACGCGCCGTCACGCACGCGAGACGCGGAACGGCCGCGACCGGAAACAGACGCACCCGCGGCGCTAACCGCCGCAGGTGCGCATCGAATGACGCGGCACGCCAATGCGTGCCGCGAGCGATCGCGCGCCGTGCGCAGCAACCGGATGCAGCAGGTGCATCAGGTGCTGGCGGCGAGACGCGGGCCCGTGCTTCGGGGAGTCGAATCGAGCTCGGGGCGTAGCGCAGCCTGCGAGGTCACCCACGGATCGATGCCCTGCTTCTGCACCTCCTCGAGGAATGACACACGTGTACGCCAGTAATCCGCCTGTAATTTCGCATCGATGACGCGCTGTTCCGCAGTGAACAGTTCCATGCGCGCCGTCACGAGCATCGACGCAGCGGTTTTTTCCGGCGTGGGGGCGTGTCGCATCGCCCAACGGCTGATCCAGTTCAACATGCTGACCTCCGTGATTACGGACGAACCCGCATCGGGCAATCGCAATCGGCCGTGCCTGCCCAAACGCGCAACGGCCTTGACCGCCATCCACCGCCTGGCCTGCACGGACTGCGACTCCCCCGCGTCGGCAATTACCGGCCGGCGTGTGCATGCGCGGTGTATCTATCCTAGAAAGACTTGCCGGTTTATGCGATGGAGTCTTGCAATCTTTTACACAGAAACCACAGTCGCCCACGCGTCGCGAAATGACAGTTGCAGGCGGGACGGCTTCGGCGCAGGATAGCTCGTTATCTGCAACTGCCCGGACCGATGAACGGCCGCTGCACGCCGCAGCGCTCTCGCACCGGCCATGCACGCGCGTTCGTACGCACGCGATGCCCGCACCGTGTTCGTGCAGCATGCGGGCGCTCCGCCCTGTCTCAGTCGAATGTCATCGCATACCGGCCGCGCGCAATGCGGCCGGCGTGCCGTTGCACACGCATCGGCGCGCCTCGCTTGTTGTTCGTCACGCTCCCGTTTTTACCCTTTCCGTCTGCCCGTTCCGCCCGAACCGGTAAAATGCGCGCCTTCATCGCGCGACCGGGCTGCCAGACCGTTCGCGCGCAGGCAGCCGATCGTGCCCTCCAACTATATCGTCCGAGCTATCCGCGCTATTACAATCCGCCGATAGCCGGGCAATAGTGGCTGGTTACATTAAGCCGGCCGCTGCCTTTACAACAATTCGGCACAACAAGCAACACGACAACCCGACCGGAGAAACGCCCTAATGGAATCCATCAAGCGGTATTTCGGCTTCGCTGAAGCCGGCACCGACTTCCGCACCGAAATACTCGCGGGCGTCACCACGTTCCTGACGATGGCCTACATCATCTTCGTCAACCCCGCGATCCTCGGCGACGCCGGCATGCCGAAGGAATCCGTGTTCGTCGCGACCTGCCTCGTCGCGGCGCTGGCTTCGATCATCATGGGGCTGTATGCGAACTACCCGATCGCATGTGCGCCGGGCATGGGCCTGAACGCGTATTTCGCGTACACGGTCGTCAAGGGCATGGGCTTCACGTGGCAGGCCGCGCTCGGCGCGGTGTTCATCTCCGGCTGCCTGTTCCTGCTCGTCACGCTGTTCCGCGTGCGCGAGGCGATCGTCAACGGCATTCCGAAATCGCTGCGGATCTCGATCACCGCGGGCATCGGCCTGTTCCTCGGCATCATCTCGCTGAAGACGTCGGGTGTGATCGTCGGCAGCCCGGCCACGCTCGTCACGCTCGGCGACCTGCACAAGCACGACACGATCCTCGCGATCGTCGGCTTCTTCACGATCGTCACGCTCGACCACCTGCGCGTGCGCGGCGCGATCCTGATCGGCATCATCGGCGTCACGATCCTGTCGTTCTTCTTCGGCGACAACCAGTTCCACGGCGTGTTCTCCGCGCCGCCGCCGATCGACGCGACGCTGTTCAAGCTCGACATCCGCGCCGCGCTGTCGACCGGCATCATCAACGTGATCCTGGTGTTCTTCCTCGTCGAGCTGTTCGACGCGACCGGCACGCTGATGGGTGTCGCGAACCGTGCGGGCCTGCTCGTCGAAGGCAAGATGAACCGCCTGAACAAGGCGCTGCTCGCCGACAGCACGGCGATCGTCGCGGGCTCGGTGCTCGGTACGTCGTCGACCACCGCGTATATCGAAAGCGCATCGGGCGTGCAGGCCGGCGGCCGCACGGGCATGACGGCGATCACCGTCGCGGTGCTGTTCCTCGCGTGCCTGTTCATCGCGCCGCTCGCCGGCGTCGTGCCGGGCTACGCGACGGCGCCGGCGCTGCTGTACGTGTCGTGCCTGATGCTGCGCGAGATGGTCGACGTGCCCTGGGACGATGCGACGGAAGCCGTGCCGGCCGCGCTGACCGCGCTGCTGATGCCGTTCACGTACTCGATCGCGAACGGCGTCGCGTTCGGCTTCATCGCGTACGGCGGCCTCAAGCTGCTGACGGGCCAGGCCCGCACGGTCAAGCCGATCGTGTGGATCATCGCGGCCGTGTTCCTGTTCCGCTACTTCTATCTCGGCAGCGAATGACGGATGCGCTTCGGCGCGATGCACGATGGGAAACGCCGCCTTCGGGCGGCGTTTTTGTTTGCGAATGATTTCTTCTGCGATCCTGACGAAGTGACGCGTCCGGTCATGCCGACGCACGCGCAGCCGGCGCGGCCCGCATACGAAAATGCCGCCCGGCCCTCGCCGAACGGCATTGCACGGACAGGCGACGTCTTTCCACGCGCGCACCGTCAGCGACGCGCACCGCAAGACGAGCGTCGTTTCGTCAGCGCCAGTTCGCCTCGTAGAAGCGAACGTAACCGCTGCGCAGCGTCACGCATTGCGCGCGCGTCTCCGACAGCAGGCGCCGTGCGGCCGCCTCGATGCGATCGCGGTGCTGGTCGAAGGCGCCGACCATGTCCTCGAAGCGCGGCGATGCCGCGCCGAAGTGGTCTTCCAGCGCCTCGGCGGTGATCTGACATTGGACGCGCTCGCCATTGACCAGCGCCGTGAACCCAAGCATCAGGTCACGCCCCGAATATTCAGGCTTCTCGTTCGTGAAATGGATCTGCATGAAGCCGCCTCGACCGGTAGAACACGAATGACCGCGTCCGTCGTCCGCTACCGGCCGGACGAAATCTACGCGGGCTCGCCAGCAGCGGCACCGTCCACGGGGGTATGGCGCGGACAATGCATGCCGGTTGCTTTCCACTTTAGACGGTTTCGCGCAGGAGACAAATTTTCCGGCATGCGTCGTTCCGACGCGCATTTCGTCAGATCAGCGCGGCATCCGGCACCGTTTCGGAAACGGACGTCAGTGCGGATCGGTGGGCCAGACGTTGAGAGCGATCGCGGCCGTCGTGATGCCCACCGCAATCGCGGCCGCCCCGTATCGCACCGCATCGTTCAGATCGAACAGCAACCCGTGGATCGCCACGGCAATGCCGCCCAGCATGATGAAAGTGGCGATGGCCGCCAGCACGACTCTCAGTTCCGTCCGAACCATGATGCGTCTCCCGAACGGATGCATGTCACGTCGCATGCATGTTGCAATGCGGAACACGGCGCGTGCGTGCTCCGTTTCCATCATTGCATGCGGGCATTTAAAAGCAAGTGGATTTTGTCCGCAGTCGCGCATCGCACGTGGCGCTTGTATGATGATGCGTACCCGGACGGTCGGCCTTCGTGCCCGATGGTGCGCCGCAAGCGGAATATGGAATTCGTCAGTGGTTTCGGCGATAGGGATTCGGCAAGTATCGAGGCACGGGATTGGCCGATCGAGGAGCATGGGGCCCGAGTAAGCGCTGAAGCGCTGACCGAGGCCGACCGCGAAGCATGGGTTCCGAGTGGGCGCTGAAGCGCTGACCGGGACCGACCGCGAAGCATGGGATCGCAGTAAGCGCTAAAGCGCTAACTGCGATCGACAGGAGACAAGTCATGCCGCAACCCTTCGTGCTGCCCGCCACCGCGGGTCGCACCGACCTGCTTGCGCAGGCGCATGCGCGTTCGACCGCGGTCGGCCTGCGCGCAGACGAGCGCCCCGATTTCTCGCCGCTGTCGCGCATCGCGCTGCGCGAACTGCTCGACACGAATCACGCACTGTTCTCGCACGCCCGCCCGGTGATGGAGAACCTCCACGCGCAAATCGCCGATACGCAAAGCCTCGTGCTGCTGACCGACGCCGACGGCGTGATCCTGCACAGCATCGGCGACGCGGACTTCATCGAGAAAGCCAACCGCGTCGCGCTGTGCACCGGCGTGTCGTGGGCCGAAGGCGCGCGCGGCACCAACGCGATCGGCACCGCGCTCGCATCGGGCCAGGCCGTCGCGGTGCACGGCGCAGAACACTTCCTGCGCGCCAACCACATCCTCACCTGCTCGTGCGCGCCGATCTTCGATCCGTTCGGCCGCACGCTCGGCACGCTCGACGTCAGCGGCGACCCGCGCGGCTCGAGCCCGCATACGCTCGCGCTCGTGCGGATGTCCGCGCAGCTGATCGAGAACCACCTGTTCGCGAACCAGTGTGCGGAAGCGTTGCGGCTGCGCTTTCACGCGCACGAGGATTGCGTCGACTCGCTGTTCGCGGGGCTCGTCGCGTTCGGCCCCGACGGTGGGCTGATCGCCGCGAACCGCAGCGCACAATTCCAGCTCGGCGCGCCGTTCGATGCATTGCAGCATCAAGGCTGCGATGCACTGTTCGGCATGCGCTTCGGCGAGCTCGCGCAGCAGGCGGCGCGCGCGCCCGGCGCGACGTTCCGTCTCACGCTGTCGACCGGCGTGCGCGTGCTCGCGCGCTGCGAATTCGCGGACGCGCAGCGCACGGCCGTCGCCGTCACACCGCCCGCACCGGCCGCACGCATGCGTGCGCCGGACCCCGACGCGATCACGTTCGCGACGCTCGACACCGGCGACACGCGCATGGCCGCCGTGCTCGAACGCGTCGCGAAGATCCGCGGGCGCGACCTGCCGCTGCTGATCCTCGGCCAGACCGGCACCGGCAAGGAATGGCTCGCCCGCGCGCTGCACCACGCGTCGCCTCGCGCGGACGGCCCGTTCGTCGCGGTCAACTGCGCGGCGCTGCCCGATTCGCTGATCGAGGCCGAACTGTTCGGTTATGAGGACGGCGCGTTCACCGGCGCGCGCAAGCGCGGCAGCCCCGGCAAGATCGCGCAGGCCGACGGCGGCACGCTGTTTCTCGACGAAATCGGCGACATGCCGCTCGCGCAGCAGGTCAGGCTGATGCGCGTGCTGCAGGAGCGCGCGGTGATGCCGCTCGGCGGCGCACGCGCGGTGCCGGTCGACGTGCGCGTGGTCTGCGCGACCCATCGCGACCTGCGCGCGATGATCGCGGAAGGCACGTTCCGCGAAGACCTGTTCTATCGGATCAACGGGCTCGCGGTCACGCTGCCGGCGCTCGCCGCGCGCACCGACCTGCCCGCGCTAGTGGACCGGATTCTCGCGCGGCTCGCCCGCAGCGAGCCGATGCCGCGCCGCATCGCGGCCGACGTGCTCGACGCGTTCACGCGGCATCGCTGGCCCGGCAACCTGCGGCAGATGACCAACGTGCTGCGCACGGCCGGCATGCTCGCCGAGGACGAAGCCGAAATCACGCTCGCGCATCTGCCCGACGATTTCTGGCTCGACTGCGACGATGCGCCGGCGGCACCCGCTGCAGCGGCCGCGACAACTCCGGCCGCCCCGCGCGAAGGAACGACGCTGCAAAGCCACCAGGCCGCGGTGATCGACGCGGTGCTCGCGCGGCACGGCGGCAACGTGTCGGCGGCCGCGCGCGAGCTCGGCCTCGCACGCAATACCGTGTACCGGTACCTGCGCCGGCACTGATACCCGCGGCCGGCGAGCGCCGGCCGCAAGCGGCTTCGGGTATGCTTGGCGCGTTGCCGCCGAACCGCCGCCTGTTTCAACCATGACCGATCCCGAACACCCTCCCCTCGTGCGCATCGAGCCGCTCGGCGCGACCTTCGATGCGCCCGATTCGCTGACGGTGCTCGAGGCCGCCGCGTTCGCGCGCGTGTCGCTGCCGCGCTCGTGCCGCAACGGCACGTGCCGAAGCTGCCTTTGCCGGATCGTCAGCGGCAGCGTACGCTACACGATCGAATGGCCGGGGCTGAGCCGCGAGGAAAAGGCCGACGGCTATACGCTGCCGTGCGTGGCCGTCGCGACGTCGGACCTCGTGCTCGACGTACCCGACGCGGTCATGCTCGACTAGACGCGGCGTGCGGCCGCGCGCACCGTCCTGCAACGGGTGATCGCGCGACACGAGCGATCAGGGCCTGGCCGCGCAGATGATGCCGATCACGCAATATCCGGCGAAGCACGCACAGCGTGCCGCGATGCCGCACGCCGCTGCCGACATGCGGATCGACGTGCGTGGCATAATCCGCCCCATCGTCGCCCATACGCCGCCGCGCATCGCATGCTGAGTCGTCGTCTCCGGAAGATCGGCAGTCTGATCGGGATGCTCGCCATCCTGATGACGGCGCTCGCGCCGACGATCTCGCAGGCGCTGACGACGCAAGGCCGCGTCGATGCATTGCTGGCCGGCTACTGCACGGCCGCGCCGGCCACCGGCGAGCGCTCCGCCGATTCGTCGTCGAAGAGCCTGCAGGTCCATCTCCAGGCATGCGGCTACTGCAGCCTGCTTGCCCATACGCCCGCACTGCCCGCGCCCGAACTGACGTTCGCCGCCAACGTGCGCGTCATCCAGCACCGCGAAGCAACCCGCTTCGACAGCCTGCGCCGCGCGCTGCCGCTCACGGCCGCGCAGCCGCGCGCCCCTCCGCTCGCGTCCTGAACCGTCGTCGTCACGCGTGATGCCGTAGCGCATCGCGCGATCCGCGCGCGCCACCGGCGCGCGTGACGTGTCACGTTTCGAAGGACGATCATGTCTCACCGTGTTGCGCGCGGCGTCGTGCCGTGCGTGCGGCTGGCCGCTTCCGGTTCGTACTGTCGCGCCGACCTTCGCTCGCATGCGAACGTCCGGCCGCACACGTTCGTGCCGGCCGCAGCCGGCATCGGTGCCGCTGCGATGCCGCTCGCACATCCGTCCGTCGAATCCGACTCTCTCCATCCGATTCGCCACTCGCACAACCAGCCATGAAAACTTCCACTTTCGTTCGCGGCGCACTCGCCGCACTCGGCTTCGTCGCCATCCAGGCCGCCCAGGCCCACGCGCTCCCGAAGACGCAGGAACCGGCCGCCGACGCCACGCTTTCGAGCGCCCCGCACGCGGTGACGATCGATTTCAGCGAAGCGCTCGAGCCGGCCTTCAGCTCGATCGCCGTCACCGACAGCCACGGGCAGTCGGTCGCCGACGGGAAATCGGCCGTCGACGCCGGCAACCGCAAGCGGATGCACGTCGCGCTGGCCAGCCTGACGGCCGGCACGTACACGGTCGCGTGGGTCGCGGCAGCCCGCGACGGCCATCGCACGAAAGGCCACTACACGTTCACGCTGAAGTGATGCACGCAATGCGCATCGGCATGCCGCACCGATCGCATTGCCGTCGATGCCCCATGCACCACACCCCATAAGGAGAACAAACGATGAAACGCTCGATTCCGACCAGCCTGCTCTTCGCGCTGCTGGCGCTGCAAGCCCGCGCCACGTTCGCCGCACCGGCCGTGCAGGCCGACAACTGCTGGATCCGCGCGATGCCGGCGACGGCGCCGTCGTCCGGTTACTTCACGCTGAAGAACGACGGCGATGCGCCTGCCACGCTGACAGGCATCGACACCCCCGCGTACGGGATGGCGATGGTGCATGAAACGCAGACGAACGGCAGCACCGCGAAGATGGTTCACGTCGACGCGGTCGAGGTGCCCGCGCACGGCACCGTGACGTTCAAGCCGAAGAGCTATCACGTGATGCTGGAGCAACCGCGCCAGCCCGTCGCGCCCGGCGCGAAGGTGCCGTTCCGGCTGCATTTCGCCGACGGCTCGACGGTGTCCGTGACCTGCGACGCGAAGGCGCCGTCGTATACCGGCCAGTAATCAGCAACGTTGCATGCGCAACTACCGATGGAGACGAACATGAAGAACCGCCTGCCGCTGGCCGACCTGATCGTCCGCTACCGGACGCCGCTGAATGTCGCCGTGCTGATCGCCTGCGGGTTATGGGCCGCATGGATCGCGTGGATGACACGGCCCGCCGCGATCGATACACCGCCGTCGATCCCCGCGTACTGCATGCGCGAAGCGGGCTGACGCGCCGCGCCGGTTCCGGCGGATGCCGGCGCCATTTTGGCGTGGCATCATCGCTTCACCCCGACCGCCGGAACCGCCTCTCGGAGCGACGCATGTCCATTCAGACCTGGATGCTGTTTGCCGCAGCCTATCTCGCCACGACGCTGTCGCCGGGGCCCAACGTGCTGCTCGTCATCCGCAACACGGTGCGCTACGGCACGCACGGCACCGCCGCGACCATCGCGGGCAACCTCGTCGCGCAGGGCGTGGTCGTGCTGCTCGTCGCGCTCGGCGTCGGCGCCGTGCTCGCCGCGATGCCGCCGCTGTTCGTCGCGATGAAGATCGTCGGCGCCGCGTACCTGATGGTGCTGGGCGTGAGGCAACTGCGCGGCGACCGCAAGGCCGCCGGGTCGACCGGCGCAGCGGAGATCGCCATGCCCGACCGCAGGAAGCTGTTCCGCGAAGCGCTGTTCGTGTCGGGCAGCAATCCGAAGACGATGATCTTCCTGTCGGCGTTCATGCCGCAGTTCATCGTGCACGACCGCCCGCTCGCGCTGCAGTTCGTCGTGATGTACGCGACGATCGCATGCACCGTCGTGGTCGTTCACAGCGTCTATTCGGCCGGCGTGCGCCGGTTCCACCGCGGTTTCGGCATGAGCCGCATGGTGCGCGTGCTCAAGCGCGCAAGCGGGCTGCTGTTCGTCGGGCTCGGGATCAAGCTGTTGACTGCGCGGCAGGCTTGACGAGCGTATGTGCGCCGGGCAACGAACGGCCCGCCAGGCAACCCATCCCCGTCAGACCTTCCACGCGGCCAGCGCGTCGACGATCCCGTCGAACGACGGCCGGGTGTCGATGTCCTCACTCACGCAAGCCGCCGCGAGCGCTTCCAGGTCACTCGCCCCACCCCATGGGCGCGGCGCGCAGTGCGCGAGCAGTTCGCCGAGCAGATGGCCGAACGCGCGGACTTCCAGCCGTTCGAGCCGGGCGCCATGCCGTGCGTCGCTCGTGTCGTAGAACGATGCCGCACCGAAATCGCCCAGCAGCGCGCCGCCTTCACCGTCGTGCAGGATGTTGTGCGCATACAGGTCGCCATGCATGATGCCGCGCGCGTGCAGATGGCGTGCGGCCGACGCGATACCGTGCGCGATCCGCACGGCTTCTTCCGGCTCGAATCGCGCATCGGCCGCATACACGTCGCGCGTGCAGGTTGCGAAGCTCGGCGGCCCGGCCAGGTTCGCGAGCGCCGGGTCGACCAGTTCCATCACGAGGCCGTGCGTGCCGTCCGGATGACCGCGCACCTTGCCGATCACCGGGATCACGTTCGGGTGGCGGCCGGCGGCCAGGCACGCGGCCATTTCACAGTCGGGCAGCCCGTCGCTCGTCACCGCGCCCTTGAACAGCTTGACCGCGACCGCGCGCGGCGCATGACCGTCCGCATGCCATTGCGCGCGGTAAATGACGCCCGACGCGCCTTCACCCAGCTTCTGCTCGCACGAGAGCGACGCCCAGTCGACGTCCGCGACCTCCGGCCCGGCCGACGCTGCGGCTTCCGGTGCGGCGCTGAACGGATTGCCGGAGTATGCGAGCCACGCAAGGCGCGGCAGGCGCGGCAACCAGCCGGGCAGTTCGTCCAGCCGGTTCGCCGACAGGCGGACCAGCTCGAGCGCACGGCACGCGGCCATTTCGGCCGGCAGCGCGCGCAGCCGGTTGCCCGCGAGCATCAGCTTCTGCAATCGCGAGCAGTCGCCGATCTCGGCGGGCAGCGCATCGATTTCGTTGTCGGTAAGAATCAGCCAGCGCAGCGCGCGCGGCAGCGATCCGCGCGGCACCGTGCGGATCCGGTTCGCCTTGAAGCCGATCATGTCGAGTTGCGGACACGCGCCGAGCACGTCGGGGAAGGCGGTGAAGCGGTTGCCGGACGCGAACAGGATGCGCAGGCGATGCAGCCGCGGCAGGTCGTCCGGCAGCGCGGTGAGCGCATTGCCGGACAGGTCGAGCACTTCGAGCGTGTCGGCGAGATCGAAAATCTCGCGCGGAAATTCGGTCAGCCCGCACGCGAGCTTGAGTTGCCGGGCGCCCGACAATTGTCCGGCCTGCAGTTGTTCGAGAGTGGTGGTCACTGGGAGAAAACGGGTTGCGGTTGCGATGGTCGTCGGACCGGTCGCCCGAATTCTACCGGCATCGCCTTCGCGCACACCGCAATCGTGTCATACCCCCTTCACAAACGCGCAATGTGACGCTAGAATTGCGCCCCTTGCAGTGCAGTGCCGACGTGGTGAAATTGGTAGACACGCTATCTTGAGGGGGTAGTGGCGAAAGCTGTGCGAGTTCGAGTCTCGCCGTCGGCACCAGATGATGCGGTTTCTCCGCGTTTCGAGCATTTTCAAAAACCCGCGACAGCACATGGCCTCGCGGGTTTTTTGTTTTTATCGCGTTCGACGACACGATGCCGATGCAAGCCCGGCGCGCACCGGGAGATTCAAGCGCGGGGCGGATCTGCCCCAAGCATCTCGGCACACCCCGCTAAGCCAGCAACAGAAAATTGCGAACGACCGCCGACGGCTCGTCGCATCGCGACGCAATGGCCAACCTTGCACGCAGCGCATTACCCGCGAACGGCCGATAGACGACCCCGGCAACCTGCACCTGCGTAATCGCCTTCGGCACGACAGACACGCCCAGCCCGGCAGCGACCAGCGTTACCGCGGACGTGATCTGCGGCGCGGGTTGCGCCATCCGCGGCTCGAATCCGGCTGCGTTGCATGCGGCGACGATATCGTCGAACAGCGCGCTGCCGGCCTCCCGCGGCACCTGCACGAACGACTCGTCGGCCAGCTCGGCCAGATCGATGCGCCGACGCTGCGCCAGCCGATGCGCGACGGGCAGCGCGACGAACATCGGTTCCTCGTCCCAGTCGGACACTCGCAACGTCGCGGCGACACGACGCTGCGGCCGCACGATCGCGACGTCGAGGCGCCCCGCATCCAACTCGTCCAGCAGGACGCCCGAGGTCGCTTCCTGCAACGTCAGCTCCGCATCCGGAAACGCCTCCCGAAAGCGGCGAATCAGATCCGACACTTTCGAATTGAACGCCGCCGTCCCGGTGAAGCCGACCCGCAGATGGCCGGTTTCCCCGCGCGCAGCCCGTCTTGCCGCCCGTGCCGCACGCTCGGCATCGTCGAGCACGCGACGCGCCTCTTCAGCGAAGACCTCGCCCGCCAGCGTCAGCTCGGCGCCGCGCGCGGTTCGCTTGAACAGCTCCACGCCGAGTTCGCTCTCGAGCGCCTTGATCTGCTGGCTCAACGGCGGCTGACCGATGCCGAGCGTTTCAGCGGCCTTGGTGAAATTCGACGTGGCCGCCACGGCCAGAAAGTATCGGAGATGCCTGAGTTCCATTCGCTATGTGACCTCACGGTGAGCCGGGCCGGCCTGTCAGCCAGTGGTAAAACATATCGCTATGGTTTCTTTCATATATTGGACATATACATGACGGTGCGCAAGAATTCGGGCATTCCGTCGCACATCGAGTGCTCCATGTCCTCCCCTTCGATTTCCCGGCCCATGCCCGGAACGCAGAACGCCGCGCCCGACGCACTGCCTGCCGGCGTTTCCCCGCGCTCGGCCGCGTACAAGCGCATCGCGCTGGCGCTTTTCCTCGCCGGCTTTTCCACGTTCTCGCTGCTGTACTGCGTCCAGCCGCTGCTTCCCGCGTTCGCACGGGAGTTCGGGCTGGGAGCGGCGTCGAGTTCGCTGTCGTTGTCGCTGTCGACCGGGATGCTGGCGGTCTCGATTTTGTGCGCCGGCGCACTGTCCGAACGCGTCGGACGACGCGGGCTGATGTTCGCGTCGATGACGCTGGCCGCACTGTTCAATGTGCTCGCCGCGCTGTCGCCGAACTGGAACCTGCTGCTGGTCTGGCGTGCGCTCGAAGGTTTCGCGCTGGGCGGCGTCCCGGCGGTCGCGATGGCCTATCTCGCGGAAGAAATCGCGTCCGAGGGGCTCGGTTTTTCGATGGGGCTCTATGTCGGCGGGACCGCGTTCGGCGGCATGATCGGACGGATCGGCATGAGCGCATTGGAAGAGCACTTCTCGTGGCGCACGGCGATGCTGACGATCGGCGTCGTCGATCTCGTCGCGGCGGTCGCCTTCGTGATGCTGCTGCCGCAATCGCGGCGCTTCGTGAAGCGCACCGATCTGACGCTGCGTCACCATCTTCGGCTGTGGAACGCGCAACTGCGTCACGCCCGGCTGCCGTTCGTGTTCGCGATCGGCTTCCTGGTGATGGGCGCGTTCGTGACGATATACAACTACGCAGGGTTCCGGCTCACGGCGGCCCCCTTCAACCTGAGCTCGACCGAATGCGGCCTGATCTTCGGCGCCTACCTGTTCGGGATGGTGTCTTCATCGAGCGCCGGCGCGCTCGCCGACCGCCTCGGACGCGCACCGGTGCTGGTCAGCGGCATTCTCGTATTCGCGGCGGGCCTCGCGCTGACGCTGTCGCATTCGCTCGCCGCGATCGTCGTCGGCATCGTGCTCGTCACGATCGGCTTCTTCGTCGCCCATGCGGTCGCGAGCGGCTGGGTCGGTCACCTCGCGGGATCGGCGAAGGGGCACGCCGCTTCGCTGTACCTGCTTGCGTACTATCTCGGGTCGAGCGTCCTCGGCTCGGTCGGCGGGTCGTTCTGGCAACACGGCGCATGGGCGAGCGTCGCCGCGTATGTCGCGGTGCTGCTCGCGCTCGGGTTGCTGGCTGCACGGCGATTGGCTCGCGTGTAACGGGTGCGGTGGGTACCCCTGCGTTTTCCGGTCAATCGCCGCGTGCTGCACGCGCCGCCGATTCCGAACCGGTCAACGAATATCAGGAAATCGAACTAAATCTGCCGGGCACGTGGGTGAAGATCCGGGTGCGCGATGTGGCGGTGGATGTGCGTGGCCGCGCACAAGTGTCGGCTTCGTCGATGGTCGGATAATTCGACACCGAGGCAAACGGCGGCGCGACAGTCACGCGCGCCGTCCGCACTGCCGCGCGTTGCGCGTTACAACAACGGCAGCGTCAACCGAATATGCTCGGCGAACGCCGCCGTCAGATGCGACGGCCGTTTCCGGTCGAACCTCAGCGTAATGCCCACGGCCGGCAACGGCGGCAACCGCGGATCGCCGTTGACGATCGCCAGGTCGGCCGGCACTGCCGTCTGCGTCATCACCGCGAACGCCTGCCCCGAGCGCACCAGCGCGATCAGCCCCGCGAGACTGCTGCTCGCATACGCGACGCGGTAATCGCGGCCGGCGCGATGCAACGCTTCGCAGGCTGCG
Organism: Burkholderia sp. BE17; assembly: GCF_009362305.1. Taxonomy (NCBI): domain Bacteria; kingdom Pseudomonadati; phylum Pseudomonadota; class Betaproteobacteria; order Burkholderiales; family Burkholderiaceae; genus Burkholderia; species Burkholderia sp. BE17. The sequence continues at coordinate 22,034 of NZ_WHNU01000009.1, read as the reverse complement.
ATGTGATCGAGCGTATCGCGATCGGAAAGCGCGAGCGGCAGCGGATCGAAATGCGCGGGCTCCAGCCCCGGATAGCCAATCCAGACCAGTTGCTCGCGGCGAATGATGTCGTCGTTCTCCCCGTCGTCCGGCAATGAAATCATCGCGAGATCGACCGCGCGTTTCTCCAGCTGTTCGAGCAGCCGCGGCGTCGGTCCGCATACGATTTCGACAATCGCCTGCGGGTGCTGGCTCGAAAACTGCCTCAGCAGCGACGGCAGAAACACCTCCGCGTAATCGTCCGGGCACCCGAACCGGATGGTCCCCGACAACCCCGTGCCGCACAGGTCGGCCATCGCCTCGTCGTGCAGCCGCAGGATGCGCTGCGCATGCACGAGCAACCGCTCGCCCGGGTGGGTCAGCACCACGCCGCGGCCGGTGCGCTGGAACAGCGGCTGGTCGACGATATCCTCGAGCCGCTTCATCTGCTGGCTGAGCGCGGACTGGGTCCGGCCGATGCGCGCGGCCGCGCGGCTGAGCGCGCGCACCTCGGCGATCACGACGAACGAACGCAGCAGGTCGATTTCGAGCGAAAGTCCCAAGGTATTAGCCCCTTTTCTACCTTGCATAAGAACTATTCGTTTCCATCAAACCAGACGCGCGCCTAGACTGCAAGCGATCCCTGCCCCCTTGCCCGGAGAAGCCCGATGTCCCTGAACGACGACGCAACCTTCTGGCGCAACGCCAGGCAGCATCTGGTCCGCTACGGCGGCACGTTCGAGCCGATGATCATCGAGCGCGCGAAAGGCAGCTTCGTCTACGACGCGGACGGCCGCGCGATCCTCGATTTCACGTCGGGGCAGATGAGCGCGGTGCTCGGCCACTGCCATCCGGAGATCGTCTCCGTCATCGGCGAATACGCGGGCAAGCTCGACCATCTGTTCAGCGGGATGCTGTCGCGGCCGGTCGTCGATCTCGCGACGCGCCTCGCCGACATCACGCCCGACGGGCTCGACCGCGCGCTGCTGCTCAGCACCGGCGCGGAATCGAACGAAGCGGCAATCCGGATGGCGAAGCTCGTCACCGGCAAGTACGAGATCGTCGGCTTCGCGCAGTCGTGGCACGGGATGACGGGCGCGGCGGCATCGGCCACATACAGCGCCGGCCGCAAGGGTGTCGGCCCGGCCGCCGTCGGCTCGTTCGCGATTCCGGCGCCGTTCACGTACCGGCCGCGCTTCGAGCGCGACGGCACCTACGACTATCTCGCCGAACTCGACTACGCGTTCGACCTGATCGACCGCCAGTCGAGCGGCAACCTCGCCGCATTCATCGCGGAGCCGATCCTCAGTTCGGGCGGGATCATCGAACTGCCGGAAGGCTATATGGCGGCGCTCATGCGCAAGTGCGAGGAGCGCGGGATGCTGCTGATCCTCGACGAGGCGCAGACGGGCGTCGGGCGCACCGGCACGATGTTCGCGTGCCAGCACGACGGCGTGACGCCCGACATCCTGACGCTGTCGAAGACGCTCGGCGCCGGGCTGCCGCTCGCGGCCATCGTGACGTCCGCGGCGATCGAGGAACGCGCGCACGAGCTCGGTTACCTGTTCTACACGACGCACGTGTCCGACCCGCTGCCCGCGGCCGTCGGCCTGCGCGTGCTCGATGTGGTGCAGCGCGACGGGCTCGTCGCCCGGGCCAACGCGATGGGCGACCGGCTCAGGCGCGGCCTGCTCGACCTGATGGAACGGTTCGACTGCATCGGCGACGTGCGTGGGCGCGGGCTGCTGCTCGGCGTCGAGATCGTCAAGGATCGCCGGACGAAGGAACCGGCGGACGGGCTCGGCGCGAAGATCACGCGCGAGTGCATGAACCTCGGGCTCAGCATGAACATCGTACAGTTGGCGGGCATGGGCGGCGTGTTCCGGATCGCGCCGCCGCTGACCGTCAGCGACGAAGAGATCGATCTCGGCCTGTCGCTGCTCGGTCAGGCGATCGAACGCGCGGTGTAACGGCGCGCTGTAACGCACTTCCCCGCATCGCACAATCCGTCTCGCCGGTTCGACCGACCGGCGCGACGGACTCCCGATCGATCAGCGCGCTTGCGCCGCCCACGCTTCGGCGTCGGCACCGGCTGGAATGTGCATCGGGCTCGACGGATCGGTCGCCGCGCGCCATACCGCTTCGGCAACGTCCTGCGCATGAGTGATCGGCCCCGACGCATCGAGCATGCGCGCAACGGCCTTCCCGACGAATTCCGCATAAGCCTCGTGTTCGAAGCCGTGCATGTGCGCACGCGCGTTGTCGCCGAAACGCGTGTCGGGCGCTCGGCCCGGCAGCACGAGATGCGCGCGCACGCCGAACTGTTCGAGTTCGACCGCCATCGATTCGGTGAACGCATTGACCGCCGCCTTGCTGGCGCGATACGCGCCGACCAGCGGCAGCACCTTCAGCGTGACGCTCGACGTGACGTTCACGACCACGCCAGCCCTGCGCCGGCGAAACTGCGGCAGCACGGCCTGCGTGACCGCGATCGTGCCGATCGTGTTGGTCTCGAACAGCGCACGCACCGTGTCGAGCGGCGTGAGTTCGGCCGGCGCGGCCGCGCCGAAGCCCGCGTTGTTGACGAGCACGTCGATCGGGCCGGCCGCGTCGATCGCGGCGCGGATGCTGTCCGCGTTCGTCACGTCGAGCGCCAGCACGCGCAGGCGTTCCGACGGCGGCAGTATGTCCTCGCGCGGCGTGCGCATCGTCGCGACGACCTGCCAGTCGCGAGCCAGGAAATGGCGGGCAATCTCGAGGCCGAAGCCGGAGGAACAGCCGGTGATCAGTACGGTCTTCATGCGAACTCCTGAGGTGTGTTGGGCATGTGTCCGTACGATAGATGGCCGGATCCGTATTCGCTACAATCGGAAATCCGATTTTCTTTTGTGAGAGTCCGGCAATGATCGACCCGTTGACCGAAGTCGTGACGCTGCTGCAACCGGGTGCGCGGTACTCCAAGTCCGTTCACGGCGCGAGCCCGTGGTCGATCAACCGCACGGTCGCCGGCGAGCCGTTCTATTGCGCGATCCTCGACGGCGGGTGCCGGATCGCGATCGACGGGCACCCGCCGATCGCGCTGCTGCCCGGCGACTTCATGCTGATTCCAGCGGCCTACGGCGTCGCGATGTCCAGCCTCGAACCGCCGCCGCCGGGTGCCGAAACCGCGCCGCCTATCGCACTCGACAACGGCGAATACCGGATCGGCGATCCGGGCAACCCGGTCGACACGCGGATGATGGCCGGCAACTGCAGCTTCGGTTCGCCCGACGCATCGCTGCTGGTGTCGCTGCTGCCGCAATTCGTGCACGTGCGCGGCGAACCGCGGCTGACCACGCTCGTGCAACTGGTCCGCGACGAATCGCGCGCGCAGCGGCCCGCGCGCGAGATCGTGCTGGCGCGCCTGCTGGAAGTGCTGCTGATCGAGGCGCTGCGCTTCACGGCCGGCACGAATGCATCGCCCGGCCTCGTGCGCGGGCTCGCCGACAATCGACTCGCGGCCGCGATCCGCGGCATGCACGCACGTCCCGCCCATCCGTGGACGGTCGTCGAACTCGCCAAGGAAGCGGCGCTGTCGCGCTCGACCTTCTTCGAACGCTTCAGCCGCGCGGTCGGCATCGCGCCGATGGAATACCTGCTCACGTGGCGGATGGCGCTCGCGAAGAACCTGCTCCGCCGCAACGAAGGCCGCATCGCCGAGATTGCCGGACGCGTCGGCTACAGTTCCGCGAGCACCTTCAGCGTCGCGTTCGCGCGGCACGTCGGGCGGCCGCCGGCGCAATATGCGCGCGACGAACAAGCGGCGGCGCACGAGGAATGAACCGCGCCCGCACGCCATTCCGCGCATCGCGATGCACGCCGGGGTCCCGCCCCGCTTCCCGCGCGATCGCCGGACGAACGGCCCGTGCCTGCCACCGCCATCGCGCGACCTGCGTACACTACCGGTCACGCAACGACAACGCGCGAGGCATCCGATGACGACAGCGAAAACGGATATCTGCACGCCCGACCACTGGCTTGTTGCGCACCGCGATCAGGAAACCGGCATCGAAAGCCTGCATGCGCATTTCAACGGCCATGCATACGATGCGCACGATCACGACGACATGCTGGTCGGCTTCACCGAACAGGGCGTGCAGCGTTTCCAGTGCCACCGGTCGCTGCATACGAGCGTGCCGGGCCGCGCGATCCTGATCGAGCCGGGTGCGATGCACGACGGCCATGCGCCCGAAGCGGGCGGCTTCACCTACGGGATGCTGTACCTGCCCCAGGCATGGGTCGAGTACGCGGCGCGCCGGCTGGATCTGCCGGGCCTCGGCAGCGTCGAAGCCGCATTCGGCCATACGCTCGTCGACGACCGCGGCCTCGTCGACGCGATCCGGCAGGCGTTTCTCGCGATCCACGGCAACGAGGGCCGGCTTGCGCGCGACCAGACGCTCGATCGCCTGCTGACTCGGCTCGGCGGCGAACTGCGCGGCCCGCTCGCGCTGGAAAGCGGGGTCGTGCCGCCCGCGATCGCGCGCGTGCGCGATCTGCTGCATGCGCAGATGGACGGCAACCTCGGGCTCGACGAACTGGCCAGCGTCGCCGGGATCGACCGGTTCCGGCTGACCCGACTGTTTCAGCGCGCGTTCGGCACGTCGCCGCACGCGTATCTGGTGCGCTTGCGGCTGCGCGCCGCGAGGCGGCTGCTGGCAGCCGGCCGCACGCCCGCACAGGCGGCCGCGGACGTCGGCTTCGCCGACCAGAGTCATCTGGGCCGCTGGTTTCGCCGCGCGTACCGGATCACGCCGGCCGCGTACCGGCAAATGTGCACAAACGTTCCAGACTGATCGCGCGCGGCATCCGATCATGAGTGCCCCAATGAGGAGCAAGCATGTTCGATACGAAGGTGGCACTGATCGTGCGCGACGATCTCGCGGCGTGGCAGAAACTCAATGTCGTCGCGTTTCTCGCGACGGGCGTCGCGGCCGGCGCACCCGAAGCGCTCGGCGAGCCTTACGAGGATGCGGCCGGGCATCGCTACGGCCGCATGTTCGGCCAGCCGATGCTGGTGTTCGCGGCCGATTTGAACGGCCTGCAGGCCGCGCACCGGCAGGCGCTGTCGCGCGAACTCCGGATCGTGCCGTACGTACGCGCGATGTTTTCGACGGGGCACGATGCGGCCAACCGCGAAGTGTTTCGCGCCGGGGACGCGGCAAATCTCGATTTTGTCGGGTTGGCGCTGCACGGGCCGAAGAAGGCCGTGGACAAGGCGGTCAAGGGGCTGGCGTTGCATGCGTGACACATCGCGCACCGCCCCGCGCGAGAGGAACCGGTAGCGCGGACGACCGGAAATCCCGATAATTTAGCCCGATGGCGGCACACTCGCCATCACCGCATAGATAATGATCCGGATGGATGGCGACAGAGAGGGGGGCCTCGAATGCGCGATGAGAACGTCCGCACCCGCTGCTTTCACAGCAGAAGTGCCGAAGAAGTGTCCGAATACATCGGCAACATCTGCACCGGCAATCGTTTCGTTCCTCGTCACGCCACCGCGAACGACGTCGACATCGTCGGGCGCACCTGGAACGACGTCGGCATCTACGATTTCGACAGCCGCGCACCGTTCAGCTTTGAAACCGAGGAAATCCGCTCCAACTATCTGTTTGTGCTGTGCACGCACGGCAGCGCGCAACGCACAAGCGGTCACGACAAGACGATCTGCAAGATCGACGACGTCGTGCCGACTTCATCCGTCGGCGTCGCCAAAACCGAATCGGGCAGCGACGGCTTCGGACATCGCTCGATCGTCGTCAGCGCAGAGCGGCTTGGACGCTTTCTCGATCAATGGACCGGAAGGGAACTGGCTCAGCCGATTCGCTTCGCGCTGCGCCCGCTGGATCCGCATGTCGCGTCGGAATGGAAGATCGCCACACACTGCCTGTATCAGATGACGAGCATGGCACCGATGCCGGACACTGCGATCGAATCGTTGTTCGAGCACATGCTCAAGACGCTGGTGACCGGCCATTCCAGCAACTACAGCGCGTTGCTCACGCGTGAGCGCTATACCGCCGACCGGCTGACCCATTCCGCGATCGCTTTGATCCAAGCCGACCCGATGCGCTGGAAAACGCTGAGCGCCGTTGCACTCGCGCTCGGCTGCGCAGCCAGCGAACTGGAAAGCGGCATCGTGCGCGCGACCGGCAAGCCCGTCCGGGACCTGTTCTACGACGCGCGCATGCAGGCAGTCAACGGTGCACTGCGTGGTAAGCAGGATCTGCCGTTCGCCAGCACGCTTCGCCAATACGGTTTCTCGTTGTCGAAGCGCTTCGCTTATGCGTACTGGTTGCGTTTTGGCGAACTGCCCGATGCAACCTATCGACGCAACCCGAACGGAATGGGCCGCGTGTCTCCGTCACCGGCGTTGCGCGACGCGTTGTGCGAACGCACGATCAACCAGTTCATCGACGCGTCGCTGGACCAGTCGATCGACCTCTCCGACCTCGCACGGTTCGTCGGGCTCAGCGAAGCGGCAACGATTGCCGCGTTCAAGGCGTGCTTCTCGCGCACGCCGATCCAGTACGTCATCGAGCGCCGTCTCGAACGGGCCCGAAGGCTTCTGCAGGATACGCCGACCAGCATCGTGACGATTGCGCTCGAATGCGGATTCGGCTCCCAAAGCCATCTGACGACGACCATGAAGAAGCATTTCGGCGTCACGCCGCATCAGCTCCGGGTGTCTCGTTCGAAATCGCCGCATTGATCGGCCGGCACTGGATTGCACGACCGCGATCGCTGGCACGCGCATCAGGTCGCGTCGACCAGCAGCGAGACGATGTCGATCAGTTCCGCGACGAGCAGCGCCGTCGCGCCGATCACGATCGCGGCAAGCACGCCTCCGCGGCGGTCGATGCGCTTCATGGATCACTCCCGGTCGTCCGGTCGCCGACGCCCCGGCTTGCGGCCCGCGAAACTCGCCGACGGCCCGACAGACAACCGTCGCATCGCTCATGTCGCCAGGCAAACGCGTCGGATGTCATCGGAAGAATCGTCCGAGAAAGCGCACGAGGCCCCGCTCGCCCGACACGGCGACACGCGGCAACCGGAACGGGTCGTCGCGCTCGCTCGCATGCCCGCGCACGGTCGTCGTCGCATTCCGGAATCCCGCATCGACGACGAGCCGACGCACATTTGCGTTCCACGATCCGTACGGATAACAGAACGACACGACGGGCCGCCCGATAGCGACTTCGAGCTGCTGCTTCGAGTGCGCAATCTGCCGCCACGCGTCCGACACCGGCACATCGGGCAGCGCGACATGATCGATCGTGTGCGCGCCGACCTCGTGCCCGTGCGCAAGCCATTCGAGCATCGCATCGCGGTCCATCAGCGCCGCCTCGCAGGTCGCGAGATGGTGATCCCAGTCGTTGCTGCCGCCGAGCTTGCCCGACACGAAGTAACAGGTCGCGGTAAAACCGAGCTCGTCGAGCACCGGCATCGCGTGGTCAAGCACGTTGCGAAATCCGTCGTCGAACGTGATGCCGAACAGTCTGGCGCGCGACTCGCGCGGCCAGCGTTGCTGCAGTTCCGCAACCGACACACCGCGATAGCCCAGCGCCTTCAGCAGCCGCATCTGTCGGCGAAACGCGTGCGGCGCGACGCTCAGACTGCGCAGCACGTCCGTCTTCGCGGGTAACGCCCGGATCTGGTGATACATCAGGATCGGACACGTTGCGGCCCGCACCGACGGGCAGGCCGCGACGTCGGGGATGCCCTCGGCGCCGGTTTGTCGAATCGGCGTCGCGCTCATGACGTGACGGCCGGTTGCCGGATCGATTCCTGATACACGGACTTCGTTTCCTCGATGAATCTCGCGAAGCAGAACTCGCGCTCGCTCTTGAGTCGCGCCGCGCGCCCCATCGACCTAACGAGTTCGGGTCGTTCGGCGATTCCGCACAGAATCGCGGCAATCGCGTCGGGGGCCCGCGGCGGCACGATCCAGCCGTCGATGCGGTCGTCGACGTTTTCCGGCAATCCGCCGACGTTCGTCACGATTACCGGACACCCCATCGCCATCGCTTCGCGGCACGCGTACGAAAGACTCTCGTGGTACGACAGCACGAACGACACATCCGTCATCGCGAGCGTGTCGCGCGTGCAATCGATCGGCCCGACAAACGCGACCAGCGGATCGACGCCGCTACGTTCGACATAAGTGCGCTGCGCGGGCGTCGGCCAATCCCCGGCGAGCAGCACGCGAAACCTGCCGCGCACCGAGCCCGGCAATCGCGCGAGCGCATCGATCAGATCGCTCCAGCCTTTGTGCGGCGCCGTTCCCGCGACACTGCCCAGCACGATCACGTCGTCCGCCGCGTCGCCGAAGCACGCGATCCTGCTGCACCGGACTTCGTCCGGCGTCAACGCATGCGTGGCCGTGCTCACGCCGTGCTTGACAACCGTGATGTCACCGTACGGCGACTGCCGCTCGAGCATCTGGCGCACATAGTCGCTGACCGCGATCGTCCGGTCCGTAGCAAGCCGCGCACGCAGGAAATTCCCCATGCTGTCAGCCGCATAGGTGTTGTGTTTCGTGAAGACGATCGCGGGCCGCTGGCGGCAGCCAAGCAGCGCGAGCATGACCTGCCGGTGATCCGCGGATCCGTTCACATGCACGATATCGAACCGCGAGCGGGCAATCAGGTCGCGCAATCGTGCAAGTTCGGGCAGGAATTCGCGCCACTTCGGCTTGAACTGCAAGTCGACGACTGCGATCCCGGACTCCGCGCACACCAGCCGCGACAGGCGGCTTCCCGCCGGAGACGCGACCGTGATCCGATGCCGGCGACTCATCCCGACAGCGAGATCGCGAATATAAGTGTCGTGGCCTCCGCCGTTGCCGCCGTGGAAATTGGTGTACAGGATTCTCATGTCTTCTTTCATTTGACGGTCAACGCACGAGCGCCCTCTTCCCCGAATTTCCCGACTCCGGTTCGCAGTTCGTTCTTCCGGTCATGTATATCGATCTCGCAACAGCTCAATTCCAATAATTAAAATCCGGCAGCGACCTCCCCGAAAATCCGGGAAATTACGTTCCAGGGGAGATCCCAACAATAACTCCCCTTGCCAAAATAATTGTATTGAATTCGAAAGCGCGCCGCTTTCAATATATTTATCGAATATCCTGAAAGTAGAGAGTGTTGCACTCGCGGCGCCAAACATTCCGGACTGAAAACCACAAAGAACGAATTCAGAACAATTGAATTCGATTGCATCGCCAAGCAAATGCAATCGAAGGTAATTTGGTGCGCGGCCGGAGGAAAAAATATTCGACATCGACAATCCTGCCGAACAAGAATATTTAAACCTAAATATGATTCTTATATTTCATCGCCTATGAAATCAATGAAATATCAACAAAATCGATTTGACTTTAATCGAGAACCGTCAGGTCGTATCCGTAACGCATTGCCGCGATAAAAAGCGGCCCGACCTGCCCTCATCCGCGCGGGGCCTTCGCATCCTCCACGCGCCACGTGCGACGCTGCCGCGTCAGCCGGCCTGCCGCCAGTCTCGCGGCTTGCCACCACGCGAATGGCCGGGGATCGGCAAGCATGCTGAGTGCACGTGCATAGTCGAGCGTGAGACCTGGCGTCCACGCCATCGTGGTCGCGCGCTTGCGGATCTGGGCCGCGACCCACAACTCCGGCGTCACGAGCACGCGCACGAAACCTCCCCAGCCCGCACGATCGCCGCGCAGCCGGCCGATCGCGCCGTCAATCGCTGCTTCCAGCGCATGCGCAACCGTGCTCGAACAGTTCCGGTGCGTAAGGTTGTAGGTAGTGTCCGCCCGATAGTGTTCCCAAAACGCCGCCAGTTTCACCGGATCGTAATTGCGGATTCGGACGCGCGCCGTCGACGGACACCATGCGTTCGATTCCGTCGCGTAATCCGGCTGGAAGATGCCTGGCACATCGTTTTCGCGGGTCGCGCGCAGGATTCGGCCGAATTCGTCCGGCGACCGGTCGATCTCGACGCCCGGATAGAGACTGATATATATGCCCTCCGGCGATTCGAGCGCCGCGTGCCCGGTCGAGATCGTTCCGTTGACATCGACCGCCGCGATATAGCGATCGACGATCGGATGGTGCTGGGCCGGCGCTTTCGACGATCCGGTCGGCGTCCACACATGAACCGTCAGCGCGCGCTCGTGGTCGGCCGGCGGGCCGTCCCATTCGGTGCGGTCGAAGCGGCGCTCAATGTCCGCCGGGGCTGCGTCCGGCCATAGCGCGGATTGCCGTGAGCGGTTCAGTGCCGGATTGCGAACGAGTTGCCGCGCGCGCGACGCGAGCGACATCAGATTGGTTCCCCCGAAGATCAGGAACAACCCGAGGCAATACGGCAGTGTCCCAGCATAATGGGTCGGGTACGGCTGGTAGAAAAACAACGCAATCAGCATTTCGACGCTACCCCACGCGAAGGCGACCCGCCACCGTCGGTAGCGCACAAGCCATGCGGACACGCACTGAAGCAGGCCATCGACAAGGAACAGCGTGCCGAAGATCATCGACAGGATGAAGTTGCCGTGGTGATGCCCGGCAAAGATCAGCACTGCTGCCACCACGACCGCGGTCCCCTTCGCGTAGCGCAATATGCGTTGCCCGCCGACGCCTGTCCACGCGACGGCGAGCGTCGCCAGCCCCTCCGCGAGAAAGAGCCACGCGAACAGCGTGATCGGGAAATGCATCGCGCCGTCGAGCGCGTCGACAAACACGACGAGCCCGGCGACCGTCCAGGCGACGCCGATCCAGAAGATCGCGCGGGCACGCGTGCGCAGATAGTCGACGCCCAACAAAAGCAACACGAGTCTGACCATGTTTCCTTCCATCGCGCCGGGCTGCGCCGGCGTCGTTCAATCGTTTCCCATCATGCGTGTGATGTGCATGACGTGCGTGATGTGTCGTGCAACTGCGCGAACGGCAGCGACGCGCGGATCGCCGCCGAGTAGTCCCGATCGATCGTTGCATCCGATGCACGCTGGATCAGGCTGCGCGCCTTCAGCACGTCGAAGGGCATCGAGTTGTCCAGCAATCCGAGCTCGTGCCCATAGCGGTCCGCGTAGCCGCTCAGCAGGACCTTCCAGCTATAGCGAACGTCGGGCGTGATGGCGTGGATATGGCGCAGGATGTTCGTCGTGCAGTTGTTGAACAACGTGTTGTAAAACTCCGGATCCCGCTCGAGCACATGAATGCGGCGCAGATAGTCGACGAACAGCGCCCGCACGGTCGCACGCTCGACCGCCGCGCGGAACAGGTAAACGCGCTCCCTGCGCACGTCCGTTCGCACGCCGATCAGATCGCGCTCGTCGGCTACGACATATGCAAGGTCGTACAACGGCAGGAAACCGGCATACGGCGAATATCGTTGCCCGCGACGTCGGCGCGTCTCGATCGAGATCGCCAGATGACGGCCGTCGTCGAACCCGAAACTGACAAAGGCGTGCGCGATCGCCTCCGCGGTCCATCGGGATACGACGAGATCGACGGAGTTCACCTCGGCGAGCGCGTAGGTCGCGTCGTAATAGCCCGGCGTGCAGTCGTCGCGGGTGCGATACGCAAAATCGCGCACGTCGCGTACGGTGACGCGCGTTCCGCGCCATTCGACGCGGGCAGCGCGTTCGTATTCCGGGACCCAGACCGGCGCCGCGCGCTTGGCGCGGATCAGTGATGACAAATGGTTCATGTCGATCGTGTCACGCTGTTCAAGCGTCTTAACGTGTCGCGGATCGAGTGGGGCGCAGCGCGATCCGTTCGCCCACTCAGTGCGATGCCTCAGCGAACGCTCGCGATTGCGTCGGGCCGGCTTGCGAAGTCACGACAGAAATAGGTTTTGAGACATGCAGACGATTCGCGAAGTCTGCCACCGCGAACGACAACTCGTAGTTCGCCACCGGCACAGCGATTTTTTCAACGCTCATATTATTCTTATTCACCTTAACCGCCTGGCCGTCATTCGAAATCCACGCCCCGCCATACCATGCTTTTGGACACATTACCCATTTATCGTCAAATTTCTCCACGGGCGTCGCATAGCCTGCCGCCCCGCCCAAACTCGACACATAACCCGCGACAGCCATTCTGTGACTGGCACCGTTTTCAGTGACAAGCAAGAATCCATCCTCTGGCTTTCCGCATCCCCCTTCCCCCTTGCCCACGGGAATCACATACTTTCCGGGAAACTCGGTCGAAGGCGCTGTCGTCGGAATCAATGAAACCGGCACGCCGTCAATTGCATAAATTGAATCGACCGCATTTCTTTTGACCATCAGAGCAAAAGACGGATCAATATCGACACCATCGACCACCGCTGGCGATGCTGCATCGGTCGGGAGCATCGCATAGTATATCTTGCCTTTTTCATCCCAATACGATATCACCGCCAAAGGATTTTTATTATTCCAGATCTGCGGGAATGTAACGACCGAGGAGATTACTCCCTGATAGGCAACAGGATCAGCCAAATTGATAGCAACATCCAGGCTCAGGTTCAACGCCTCCGCATATTGCCCGACAAAGTCCTGGTAAGCTCCCATCCATTGTTTTGTCAAAGCATATTCTTTCAACAAGCTGGAATCGTATGCCGCGCCCGCCGGCATGAAAATGTTAAGCCCCCCGGTTTCGATTCGCGAAGTACCGGCGGACCGATGGATAACGACCTTATTAATCAGCGGCGTAATGACAGCATCAGTGGTAGCCAGGGGCGGCTCCAGACCATCGGTCAGCCCCCGGGACAACTGCATGAGGTCCACGACGTCCGTAGCGGTTGTCCAGTCAGTCGAAAAAGATTGGGCTTCCGATCTGATTTTCGCCATCTGAAGAGTCGAGTAATTTCCGGACTTCAGTTCCGCCCCTAAGTCATTGATTGCGGCAAGAAGCTGCGGCACCTGACTCAGATCCAACACCGAGAACGTGAAATCGGCGTTATACCGGGTATACGTGAAGTACGTATTCGCAATCAATTCCCCGAGCGCCTCTCCGTCCATGTCGGGTTTGCTTGCTATCCCGGCGACGATGCTTGCGTAATCCCAAGGGTGGTATTCCAGATCCTCGGAGGCTGCGAGATAACGGCCATAAGGCTGCAATGCCGCGGCCACCTCGACGCTTGCCATCATGCAGGCATCGAAGCCTATCAAGTCGAAGCTCGCGCCGGTGATTTTCTTCGCACCGTCGAAAGCGGAAACCAGATCCGTAAGAGACAGATGTGAATTTCCGACGAATCCGAATCCCCGATAGCTGCCGCCGTGATCGTTCAAAATGATCGTATAACGCTTGGCCGGATAATTCCGGATGCCCCAGACCAGGAAGTCACGCAACGTATCCGGCCTTGTCATATCCTGCTGGCCGAGATCGGCGAGCTTGGTTTTCTGCCCGTCCCGAAGCACCCAGCGTTGAGTATGCGACCAATCGACCCCGTCTACCACGCCGTTTCCTGCCCCCGTCGTCACTACGAGATTCAGTCTGGTGCCGGCCGTCGCCGCTGTCATCTGCCCCAGACTTTTCTGCGCATTGAGGGTCATCGTCGGATCGGCCCCGACCATATAAACCAGCAGCGTATGATCGGCAGACGTCGACGAATCGATGTCATCGCCCCCGCCGCCGCAGGCACTGAGGAAAACGATCAGAAAACCACCGACGATGGACAGCAAATGTCGGCGCACCTCTCTCAGAATGATTTTCATCTTCCCCTCGGACCGTCCGTTTCAGCGAATTATCGGGGGAGGTTAAATCATTTGTGCCGGCGTCTCTTTTACAAAAATCGCGAAATATATTGAAATTCGCGCCGTGTGAGGTGCCTTCAATCTCGTGCTTTCTGCGCACGGAACCGTGCGCTTTGCGGGTGCGGCAGTCAGCCATTCAAGATTCGATTGTGCGGTCAGCGATGCGCCAGCCCGTTGACGAGCTTGCCGAACGGATCGCGCACGTAGATGCGCCGCACACCCCACGGCTCGTCGGCCGGGCCGTATTCGACAGGGACGCCCGCCGCATGAACGCGCGCGCGCGCTTCGTCGAGATCGTCAACCTCGATCGACAGATCGGGCGTCGACGTGCCCGACCCGCCCTGCGATGCGAAGCTGATCTGCACGTCCATCTGTTCAGTATTGCCGTAGGTCGCGATCCAGCCATGATCCATCAACAGATCGAGACCGAAGATGTGCTGATAGAAGCGCTTTGCTTCGTCAACGGATCGCGTGTCGATATTGGCGACGATTCGTTTGACCTTCATCGGGTTTCTCTGCAAGGCGAGGATGTAGCTGATTTGACTACGATCGAAGCCAGATCGGCTACAGATTTCCCGCAGAAACAGGCAATGCACCTGTCGTACCGAAGCATCCGGGAAGGACGCAAAAAAGCTGCCGGCCCATTGCAGGCCGGCAGCTTCCTTCATCAACCGCCGAGATAAGCCTGCTTGATCCGATCATTAGCAAGCAAATTCGCGCCCGTATCCGCAAGCACCACGCGCCCCGTTTCGAGCACGTAGCCGCGATCGGCCACGCCGAGCGCCTTGTTCGCGTTCTGCTCGACGAGGAACACCGTAACGCCTTCGTCGCGAATCGTCCGGATGATGTCGAAGATCTGCGCGATCACGAGCGGCGCGAGGCCGAGCGTCGGCTCGTCGAGCAGCAGCAAGCGCGGCTTGCTCATCAGCGCCCGGCCGATCGCCAGCATCTGCTGCTCGCCGCCCGACATCGTGCCGGCCCGCTGCGTCGCACGCTCCTTCAAGCGCGGAAACAACTTGAACACGTGCTCGATGCCGTCGTCGATCTCATGACGGCTCGCGAAGAACCCGCCCATCTTCAGGTTCTCGAGCACCGTCAAACTCGGGAACACGCGACGCCCTTCCGGCGAAATCGCCATCCCCTGCCGCATGATCTGGTGCGTCGACATCGCGGTGATGTCGTTGCCCTCGAACAGCACGCGGCCCGACGATGCGCGCGGCGTGCCGCACACGGTCATCATCAGCGTCGTCTTGCCGGCGCCGTTGCTGCCGATCAGCGTGACGATCTCGCCCTTCTTCACCTCGATCGACACGCCCGCGAGCGCCTCGACCGCGCCGTAGTGCGTATGGACCTGTTCCAGCTTCAGCATCACTCTTCCCCCAGATACGCCTTGATCACGCGCGGGTCGTTGCGGACCGCTTCCGGCGTGCCGATCACGATCGGCCGGCCGTGCTCCATCACGAGGATGCGGTCCGACACGCCCATCACGAGGCTCATGTCGTGTTCGATCAGCAGCACCGACACGCCGAACTCGCGGCGCAGCTTGTCGATCAGGTGCTGCAGCTCGATCTTTTCCTGCGGGTTGAGACCGGCCGCCGGCTCGTCGAGCATCAGCAGGCGCGGCTCGGTGATCATGCAGCGCGCGATCTCGAGACGCCGCTGGTGCCCGTACGACAGCGTGCCGGCCGGCCGGTTGGCGACCGACTTCAGCCCCATCCGTTCGAGCCACACGGCCGCGCGTTCGAGCGCTTCCTTCTCGGCGCGGCGATACGCGGGCGTCGAGAACAGGCCGGGCAGCAGCCCCGCCTTCACCTTGCGATGCTGCGCGACGAGCAGGTTCTCGACGACCGTCAGCGACTTGAACAGGCGGATGTTCTGGAACGTGCGCACCAGGCCCTTCACCGCGATCTTGTGGCTCGGCAGCCCCGCGATCGGATGGCCGTCGAGCACGACGTCGCCGCCGGTCGGCTTGTAGAAGCCGCCGACGCAGTTGAACACCGTGGTCTTGCCCGCGCCGTTCGGCCCGATGATCGCGAACACCTCGTCGCGGCGCACGTCGAAATCGATGCCGTCCACCGCGAGCAACCCGCCGAAGCGCATCTGCAGCCCGGCGACCTTCAACAGTTCTGCATTCGTGCTCATTGGGGCAGCTCCACGTGGGGACGGCTCGCGGGCAGCAGGCCCTGCGGACGCCACATCATCATCAACACCATCACCAGACCGAAGATCAGCATCCGGTACTCGGCGAAGCCGCGCGCGACTTCCGGCAGCACGGTCAGCAGGATCGCCGCGAGAATCACGCCGAGCTGCGAGCCCATCCCGCCGAGCACGACGATCGCGAGGATCAGCGCCGATTCGATGAAGGTGAACGATTCAGGATTCACGAGGCCCTGACGCGCCGCGAAGAACGCACCGCCGATACCCGCGAACGATGCGCCGAGCGTGAACGCCGACAGCTTGATGCGCGTCGGGTTGAGGCCCAGCGACCGGCAGGCGATCTCGTCATCGCGCAGCGCTTCCCACGCACGGCCCATCGGCATGCGGATCAGGCGGCTCGTCACGAACAGCGTGAAGCCCACCAGCAGCAGCGCGATCAGGTACAGGAAGATCACCATGTGCTCGCCGCTGTATTCCAGCCCGATCAGTTCATGGAACGTCTTCGCGCCTTCGACGCTCGCCGAGCGCGCCATCTCGAAGCCGAACACCGTCGGCTTCGAGATGCCCGAGATGCCGTCCGGGCCGCCGGTGAGGCTCGTCAGGTTGTTCGCGAGCAGGCGGATGATTTCGCCGAAGCCGAGCGTGACGATCGCGAGATAGTCGCCGCGCAGCCGCAGCACCGGGAAGCCGAGCAGGAAGCCGAACGTCGCCGCCGCGATCGCGGCGAGCGGCAGGCATTCCCAGAACGACAGCCCGAAATACTGGTTCAGCATCGCGTACGTATAGCCGCCGACCGCGTAGAACCCGACATAACCGAGATCGAGCAGCCCCGCGAAGCCGACCACGATGTTCAGCCCGAGGCCGAGGATCACGTAGATCAGCGCGAGCGTCGCGACGTCCACCGCGCCGCGCGAGCCGAAGAACGGCCACACGAGCCCGACCGCGAGCAGCACCCACACGACCACGCGCTGCTGCTGCGCGCCCATCGCGGGCATCGCCGGCAACTTCACCGCCGATTTCGCACGCACGAGCCACGGCTTGAACAACTGGAACAGGAACACGGCCGCGACCGCGATCCACACCGGCCGCCAGTGCGGCGTGAGCACGACCTGGTAGCCGTCGAGCTTCAACTGCAGCCCGAGCACCGGAATCGTGAGGATCGCCGTCAGGAGCGCGGCGGCCATGGCATTCTTCAGCGCCTGGCCGAACGAAGCGTCGGCGGCCGGGCGGCGAACGGAAATGACTGTACTCATCTGCGTCTCCCTTAGACCTTTTCGATGTCCGACTTGCCGAGCAGGCCGGTCGGGCGGAAGAGCAGGATCAGCACGAGCAGGCCGAACGCGACGACGTCCTTGTACTCGGCCGGCATGTAGCCTGCGGCGAAGGTTTCTGCGAGGCCCAGCAGCACGCCGCCGAGCATCGCACCCGGGATGCTGCCGATCCCGCCGAGCACCGCGGCGGTGAACGCCTTGATGCCCGCGACGAAGCCGATATACGGATTCAGCTTGCCGATCGTCAGCCCGATCAGCACGCCGCCGACGGCGGCCAGCATCGCGCCAAGCACGAACGTGAACGAGATCACGCGGTTCGTGTCGATGCCGAGCAGGTTCGCCATCTTCATGTCCTCGGCGCACGCGCGGCACGCACGGCCCATCCGCGAATGCGAGATGAAAAGCGTGAGCGCGATCATGAGCACGATCGTCACGCAGACGATCAGCAGACGCGCATACGGAATCGTCACGTCGAAGTCGCCGCCGAGATGGATCTCGAACGCGCCGGAGATCAGCACGGGCACGGATACGTCACGTGCGCCCTGGCCGATCTGCACGTAGTTCTGCAGGAAGATCGACATGCCGATCGCGGAGATCAGCGGCACGAGGCGCGGACCGCCGCGCAGCGGCCGATATGCGACGCGCTCGACCGCGAAGCCGTACAGGCCGGTGACGATCACCGACACGATCAGTGCGGCGCCGAGCACGAGCGGCAGCGGATAGCCGGCGGAGATGCCGATGGCGGTCAGGGTCACGAGGCCCACGTACGCGCCGATCATGTAGATCTCGCCATGGGCGAAGTTGATCATGCCGATGATGCCGTAGACCATCGAATAGCCGATGGCGATCAGCGCATAGATCGCACCCAGCGTCAGGCCGTTGACCAGCTGCTGGGCGAATTGCGGAAAGAAGTCAGTCATGTGCGGGAAGCTCCCGTTGGCGCCGCGTCGCGCGCCGCGCCGGATCACGGCTGCGGCCGCGCGCAACGCACGGTGTCGTCTCGGGCCGCCCGTTAGCCGCGGAACGGCCAAATGCGCACGCGCCCCGCCCGGGTGACGGGCAGGGCGGGTGCGCGGGGCGGGTACTCCGTATTACTTGGCGGCGGTCTTCGTCGCGTCCTTGTGCCACGTGTACACGACGAACTTGAACGCCTTCAGGTCGCCCTGTGCGTCATACGACACCTTGCCGATCGGCGTGTCGAACGTCGTCTTGTGCATGTACGCGGCGACCTTGGTCGGATCGGTCGTCTTCGCGCCCGCGATCGCGTCGGCGATGATCTTCACCGCTGCGTACGACGGCATCTGGAACGGGCCGTTCGGGTCGCGCTTCTTGTCCGCGAACGCCTTCACGAGCGCCGCGTTGGCCGGGTCGGCCGAGAAGTCGGCCGGCAGCGTGACGAGCATGCCTTCCGAAGCAGGGCCGGCGATTGCCGTCACGTCCTTGTTGCCCACGCCTTCAGGCCCCATGAACGTTGCCTTCACGCCCTGCTCGCGCGCCTGGCGCATCAGCAGGCCCATTTCCGGGTGGTAGCCGCCGAAGTAGACGAAATCGACGCCTTGCGACTTCAGCTTCGTGATGATCGCCGAGTAGTCCGAATCGCCGGCGTTGATGCCTTCGAACAGCACGACCGGGATCTTCGCGGCTTCGAGGTCCTTCTTCACCGACGACGCGATGCCCTGGCCGTACGACTGCTTGTCGTGCAGGACGGCGACCTTCTTCGGCTTCACGTTGTTGATGATGTAGTGCGCGGCGGCCGGGCCTTGCTGGTCGTCACGGCCGATCGTACGGAAGATGAAGTGGCGCTTCTTGCCTTCGGTCAGCTGCGGCGCGGTGGCCGACGGCGTGACCATCACGATGCCTTCGTTCTCGTAGATGTCCGATGCGGGAATCGTCGAACCCGAGCACACGTGGCCGATCACGTACTTGATCTTCTGGCTGACGATCTTGTTCGCGACGGCGACGGCCTGCTTCGGTTCGCATGCGTCGTCCATCAGCACGACTTCGAACTTGTTGCCGCCCGCACCGCCAGCCGCGTTGATCTGCTCGATCGCGGTCAGCGCGCCGGCCTTCACCATGTCGCCATATTGGGCGACCGAGCCGCTCATCGGACCAGCGATGGCGATCTTCACGGTTTCCGCTTGCGCGGCGGCGGCGCCCGCGGCGAACAGCACGGCGGCGACGGAAATGGACGTAAGACGGGACAGCGTCATCTGGGAGCTCCTCGATGTTGTTTAGTCATACGGGCAAAGGCGGCATGACTTGCGCAATCGAACAGCACCCGGGGCGAGGACATGGGACACGCCCGAGACACATAGAAGACGGAACTCCGGCGGAATGTTGCGTAGCGGGGCCCGGCTCTTGCAGTCCCCGAAGGGGACGTCTGGTTCGGAAAGACATCGTGATGCGTCTTGCATTGCGCAAGCGTTTCGCCTGCCCCGCTTGCCAAATCGCTTGATCGGAGGGATGGTCCGACAGCTGTTGGCAAGGCAGTCGAAATTATATGGGGGTTTTTAAATCGTCTGTCAAAAATGCCGGTCGACCGAGGGAAAACACGTAGGGATGGGGTGGCGACCGGAGGGCAACCGGGCGAGAGCGAGAACGTTTGCTTTCGGTGCAATCGGGTTGCGCTGGAGGGTGTCGGGGTGGGTTGTTTCCTTGCTGGGTATGGTGTTTGGCGATCTCTGGTCGTGTGTGGAGCGTGTTTGGTCTGCTAAGGGTCCGATCGTTGGAAATCAATCAGCTGACGATTTGAAGGGGAAGCACCAATACGGGGCGCTCGGCGTGGGCGGTAAATCCTTCTGTTTGCTGACAGATCAGGGTGTTTAGAAAGCTCGTTGATATTTGTGTGAAATAATACGAATTCGCCTCTGCAATCCAGCCAGCCTTCCCGCGAGCCGCGCCCGCCGCGCCTCGCCGTCGCCTCAGGGCCGCTTCGACGCCCGTCCGTCGTTCAGTCTCGCCAGCCAGTGATCTGCCGTTTTTGCTCAATGCACATCACCTGATTGGGATCGCCGATGAATCATCCTTTTCGCTTGTCTTCCGCCGCCGCGCTTGCGTGGGCGCTTTCTGTTTCTGCTGCCGATGCTTCGGGGCGCGATACGCTGGCCGATCGGGCCGGCGGTGCCAATGTGTTTCGTTCGGAGCGGCGTGCTGCTGCTCGTGATGATGGGCATGCGGCACGTATGAGCCGTCGCCGCGTGCAGTACGCTGCGCCCGTGGAGCGTAGTCCGTTCGATACGCCTGATACGCGGCCGTTGCGTGCGTCGGGCGATAGGCTTGTGGCACCGCCGCCTTCGTCGGAGCACGAACCCGATTTGGTATTGCCCGCGAATCGCGTCGCGCTCGGCTCAGGTGGCAGCGATAGTCTTGGCCGCGCGTTGCCTGGATATGAACAGCGCGAGCAGAACTGGAACGAGTACCTGCGAGATAACGGCTCGCGACCAGCTGGTGGTGGCGGCTCGTATGCGCCGACACGGCCGTACGATGCCGCGCGCGGCCCGCACGGTACGCCGAATCCGTTCGATCCGTCCGTGCCGCAACCGGAGACGCGCACGTTCTATGACAACGGCGCGGGCACGCGTTGCACGGCTACCGGCGGTGCGAGGACGTCGCGGTCGTCTTGCAATATCGCCTGGTGATGCGTTGGAGCGGCTGGTAGCAGCAGCCCTACCCGGCGCGCTGCGCGACTTCGCGCAGCGCGGCCGCATCTTGCGGCGTTGCCTTTTACAACTGAGTGATGATCAGCCTGCCAGGCTCAATATCGATTCGCGCCTTTCGGCCCGGGACAAAACACGCATCGCTGATCAGCCACATTCCACCAATCTTCATGTACGGGTAGAACTTCTCCGGCTTGAGGTCCGTTTTCGGCGTACCCCACATTTCCTGGATCGTTACGAAACGTTCCGTCTTCGGTGGTCGTGCTTTATGATTCGGCTTAGCCATGGGCAACTCTCCATTAGTTGGCTGTGGTTAGCGGGTCGTGAGTGTTGGTAGCACTTGCGGCCCGCGCTCGTTTACTGCGGCGGTTTGATGGTTTGGATTCCTCCTTTGTTGGTGGTTCGACAGAAACGTTGCTGCGGCGTGTGAATCAGGACGTTCGGCATATCCGTCCACGCGCGCGATCATCATCAGCGGGACATTGCCTATTAGACAGTGTTCGTTGCTTGAGCACACGTTAGCCATTGGTTATAGGCAGACAATGAGGTCAATGCTCACGGCCATTGCGGGAGTTGATGGCGAACGTCGATCCGTCGCAGTGCGCGATTGATCGGAACTTGACGATTCGAAACAGTCCGATTGGATCGGACGAGCTGCATGAGTTTGTCTCGATACGGAGGCGATTGCTGCTCGATCTTTTTGTCGTGCGGGCGCACCGAAAATTGCTTACGGGTGATGTCCGGTTTCGGCATCTCGCTCGGACGGCTAGCGACCCACCGCGGGCGCTCACTCAAGATCCAGATCGGGGCGGATTCTGACGCAATAACGGATGCTCAACAAGTCTGCGGACAGAGGTGGCCTCACTCGTTCGGACAGTTTTCTGAGATTTCTAAGTGGAACGTCCGAGGCAATCATGCTGCCGATTTGATCGCAGGCAGCGTCGCGAAGTATGCCTCATCCGGCGTCCGATCCGCCAGGCTCGAATGGGGCCGTTTTCGGTTGTACAGCTCGATGTAGTCGCCGATGGAGCGCCGGGCATGGCGAACCTGTCCGCATTTTTGTGGGCGAGGCGGTTGAACAACGCGTTATCCACGCGCCTGGGTGAATCGTTCACCGAACAGGATAGCAAACTGGTTCATTGCTGATTTCCAGTCGAACGCTGCCCGCAC
>NZ_WHNU01000099.1:0-1960 GCF_009362305.1 Burkholderia sp. BE17 | reverse complement strand
CGATTGAATCGGTTCTTCACGAAACCCGCCAGTTTGCGCCGCCCGCGGCGCTCGAGCAGGCGGCGACCATTTCCGGCATGCCGGCCTATCGCGCGCTCGTCGCCGAGGCCGAGCGCGACTACGAAGGCTTCTGGGCGCGCCTCGCGCGCGAGGGCCTCGCGTGGCACAAGCCGTTCACGAACGTGCTCGACGAGTCCAACGCGCCGTTCTACAAGTGGTTCGACGACGGCGAACTGAACGCGTCGTACAACTGCCTCGACCGCCACGTCGAAGCCGGCAACGGCGAGCGCGTCGCGGTGATCTTCGAGGCCGACGACGGCACCGTCACGCGCGTCACCTATGCCGGTCTGCTGGCGCGCGTGTCGCGCTTCGCGAATGCGCTGAAAAAACGCGGGATCGGCAAGGGCGATCGCGTCGTCATCTACATCCCGATGTCGATCGAAGGCATCGTCGCGATGCAGGCCTGCGCGCGCATCGGCGCGACGCATTCGGTCGTGTTCGGCGGCTTCTCCGCGAAATCGTTGAACGAGCGGCTCGTCGACGTCGGCGCGGTGGCCCTCATCACCGCCGACGAGCAGGCACGCGGCGGCAAGACGCTGCCGCTCAAGAGCATCGCCGACGAGGCGATCGCGATGGGCGGCTGCGAAGCCGTTAAGAGCGTGATCGTCTATCGCCGCACCGGCGGCAAGATCGACTGGCATACGGGCCGCGACCTGTGGATGCATGAGATCGCGGACGGCGAGTCGGATCGTTGCGAGCCGGAATGGGTCGGCGCCGAGCATCCGCTGTTCATCCTGTATACGTCGGGCTCGACCGGCAAGCCGAAGGGCGTGCAGCACAGCACCGGCGGCTACCTGCTGTGGGCCGCGCAGACGATGAAGTGGACCTTCGACTGGAAGCCGACCGACGTGTTCTGGTGCACGGCCGACATCGGCTGGGTCACCGGTCACACGTACATCACGTATGGCCCGCTCGCGTGCGGCGGCACGCAGGTCGTGTTCGAAGGCGTGCCGACCTATCCGGACGCCGGCCGTTTCTGGAAGATGATCGGCGACCACAAGGTCAGCGTGTTCTACACCGCGCCGACCGCGATCCGTTCGCTGATCAAGGCGGCGGAGGCCGACGACAAGGTGCACCCGAAGAGCTACGACCTGTCGAGCCTGCGCATCATCGGCACGGTCGGCGAGCCGATCAATCCGGAAGCGTGGATGTGGTACCACAAGCACGTCGGCCAGGAGCGCTGCCCGATCGTCGATACGTGGTGGCAGACCGAGACGGGCGGGCACATGATCACGCCGCTGCCGGGCGCGACGCCGACGGTGCCCGGTTCGTGCACGCTGCCGTTGCCGGGCATCATGGCCGCGGTGGTCGACGAGACGGGCCAGGACGTGCCGAACGGTCAGGGCGGCATCCTCGTCGTCAAGCGCCCGTGGCCCGCGATGATCCGCACGATCTGGGGCGACCCGGAGCGTTTCAAGAAGAGCTATTACCCGGAAGAACTCGGCGGCACGCTCTATCTGGCCGGCGACGGCACGGTGCGCGACAAGGACACCGGCTACTTCACGATCATGGGCCGGATCGACGACGTGCTGAACGTGTCGGGCCACCGGCTCGGCACGATGGAGATCGAGTCGGCGCTGGTGTCGCACGAGCTCGTTGCCGAGGCGGCCGTGGTCGGCCGCCCGGACGACACGACGGGCGAGGCGGTGGTCGCGTTCGTGGTGCTGAAGCGTTCGCGCCCGGAGGGCGAAGAGGCGGCGGCGCTCGCGAAGACGCTGCGCGACTGGGTCGGCAAGCAGATCGGACCGATCGCGAAGCCGAAGGACATCCGCTTCGGCGACAACCTGCCGAAGACGCGCTCGGGCAAGATCATGCGCCGCCTGCTGCGCTCGCTCGCGAAGGGCGAGGCGATCACGCAGGACACGTCCACGCTCGAGAATCCGGCCATCCTCGATCAACT
>NZ_WHNU01000098.1:0-2026 GCF_009362305.1 Burkholderia sp. BE17 | reverse complement strand
GGGTGGGCCGGCGGCGCCGGAGGCGTGGCTGACCGTGCATGGCGCGAGGCTGCACAACCTGCGCGACGTCACGGTCGGCATTCCGCTCGCGCGGCTCGTCGCGGTGACGGGCGTCAGCGGGTCGGGCAAGTCGACGCTCGCGCGCGACGTGCTGATGACGAACCTGCTCGACGCGGTCGGCCGCTCGGTGCTGTCGTCGCCGGCCACGCGGCGCGCGCGCAAGGCCGCGCAGCAGGACGCGCCGGCGGCCAACCGCCGCTCGAGCGTGCTCGCGCGCAGTGCGCCGCGGCCGTCGCTGAACGTCACGCATGCGTGGCAGGGCTGCGAGTCGTTGAGCGGCTGGGAGCAGATCGACCGAGTGCTCGAAGTCGATCAAACGCCGATCGGCAAGACGCCGCGTTCGTGCCCGGCCACCTATATCGGCGTGTGGGACACGATCCGCAAGCTGTTCGCGGATACGCTGGAAGCGCGTGCACGCGGTTATACGGCGTCGCGTTTCTCGTTCAATACCGGCGACGGGCGCTGCCCCGCGTGCGAGGGGCAAGGCGTGCGCACGATCGGCATGAGCTTCCTGCCCGACGTGAAGGTGCCGTGCGACGTGTGCCATGGGCAGCGCTTCAACCCGGAGACGCTTGCGGTCACGTGGCGCGGCCGGAACATCGGCGACGTGCTGACGATGGAGATCGACGAGGCGGTGGAATTTTTTGCGCCGATCTCGAACATCGCGCATCCGCTGCAGTTGATGAAGGATGTCGGGCTCGGCTACCTGACGCTCGGCCAGCCGTCGCCGACGCTGTCCGGCGGCGAGGCGCAGCGCATCAAGCTCGTCACCGAGCTGACGAAGGTGCGCGACGACATCACGCGGCGCGGCCAGAAGGCGCCGCACACGCTGTACGTGCTCGACGAACCGACGGTCGGCCTGCACATGGCGGACGTCGCGAAGCTGATTCGCGTGCTGCACCGGCTGGTCGACGCGGGGCATAGCGTCGTCGTGATCGAGCATGACCTCGACGTGATCGCGGAAGCCGACTGGATCATCGATCTCGGGCCGGAAGGCGGCGTGGGCGGCGGCACGATCGTCGCGGCGGCGGCGCCGGAAGCGCTCGCGAAGGTGAGCGCGAGCCATACGGGGCAGGCGCTGAAGCCGGTGCTCGCGCGCACGGCGGCGAATGAGGGTGAAGCCGAGCGGCAGGGAGAAGCGCGGGTCGGTTGAATGCGGCGCTTCGAATGAGCGGCCCCGGTGTCGAGTGAGACACCGGGGCCGTTTTTATGTCGGGTCGTTCTTGATCAGGCTGGCGGTGCGACGGACGCGCCGGTAATGCCATGCCGCCGCAGCGAATCCGCGATGAAGCCCGACGCCTTCATGTCCTCGACGAATTCGTTCAGCACCGCGGCAGCCGCTTCGCCGCGGCTCTTCGGCACGCCCATCGCCTGCCGGATCACCATGAACCGCTCGTCGAGCATGCGCAGGCCCGCCGTTTTCGCGGCATCGGCTTCGAGCTGCTGCTTCACGCCGGCCGCCACTTCCAGTTGCTGTTCGAGAAACGTCTGCACGACGGCCTGCGACGTCGGCGCGCGCACGATCTGCGCGGCTTTCAGTTCGCGCGTGAGGAACAGGTCGTATGCGCTGCCCTTGCCGACAGTCACGCGGTTGTGCGGCTGGTCGACGTCGTCGTTCGTGCGGATCGGCGAAGCGTCGCGCACGAGATAGAAACCCTCGATCAGCACGTATGGCGCGGTGAACGCGACCGTTTCGCCGCGCAGCGGATCGACCGCGAAGAAGCCGAAATCGGCGCGCTCGTCGGTCAGCGCCTGCACCGATTTCCCGGCGGCGTCGAACACCACGAGTTCCAGCTCGGCCGACAGGCGCTCGGCGAACGCGCGCGCCAGGTCGATCGACACGCCGAACGGTTCGCCGGTCACCGGATCGCGGTTCGCGAGGATCGGGTTGCCGAGATTGATCGACGCGCGCAGCTTGCCGGTCGGCATGAAGGCGGAGAGGATGGCAGGGGCGAGGGGCATGAGG
>NZ_WHNU01000097.1:0-2508 GCF_009362305.1 Burkholderia sp. BE17 | reverse complement strand
CCCCTCCTCCCCCCACCAGCCAGTCCCGCCTTTAACACGCGCAATCGGGTAGACGCGCCGCCCATCGGCCTTGTGATCGTCCGAAAAAATGACGTAGTGACCGATGGCAGGATTGCCCAGACCGAGGGCGGAACCGATCGCTCCGGGCGACGTCGTACCTTCGCGATTGTCGATCATGTTGACGCCGACCCTGGTCGGGCGCTGGCAGTTAATCGTCAACGGCATATCGCCGACAATAGTAGAAGAAGTTGGAACATCCTTTCTCGACAGATTGCCCAGGTCGATGACGCCACCGTTACCCAGCGCTATGCCGCAAGCGTCGTCCTCCCGGATACGCCCATTGACGCCAAGGTCGGCAGCCGACGTCACGCCCGGGCTCGACAAAGCGCTGGCCAGCACGGAAAGAACAAACAACTGCTTCAATCTCATACGAATATATCTCTCACTCGGAACGGCATGGACAAACGCATATCACGGCAGTACCCGCGCCGGGGAAGCTCGCCTCCAATGTCGTGAAGTCCACGCCCTCACCACGCAACACGATCCGATTCCTCATCGCTGACTCGTCTGTCGAAAACAAGCGCTCGATAGCAATCAGGCCGCGCGTCAGCCATCGCAGCCGCCCGACGCTCCGGCCAACTTCGATCGCTCTGCTTACAGATAGGTCAGTTCGACGGTCGCGGAACCGTCCAGCTCGACACCGCCATTGGAAAGATCCAGCTCCGACAGCTTGTTGATCGTCGGGGTGACGGTCAGATCGGCCGAGATGGTCTTGTATGCCCCGGGCGCCGTGCTGCCCGATTCCGAGAACGATTTACGCGCCGAGCCGTTCGCCATTAATCCTGTGCCGTCGAGCGCCCACGCGTCGGAGCCAGTGGGCGCCGCCAGGACGTCCAGCGCGTTGCTGTCGCCGACAGCTTTACTCAGTGCCAGCGTGTAATAACGTGCCTTCTCCTTGTTCAGGCCGAACTCATAGTCGTCGCCCTTGCCGCCGACGGCCGTACCCGAGCGATTGTCCCGCACGTTCAACGCGACCTTGGCGGCCGCATTGCATGAGATGGCCACGGACTGCGTCTTGGCGTTGAGTGTCGTCGTGGCATCCTGGCTGAGCTTGTCCGACGCGATGGTCCCGAAATCATAGACGCCGCCGTTGCCGATCGTGAATTGGCACGCATCGGGCACGATCTTGCCGGTGACCTTGATTTCCGCAGTTTGTGCCTGCGCCTGACCGGCAACAACCAACGCACCAACAACCAGCCCCAATCCTGCTAGCTTCTTCTTCATCGACTTGCTCCAATAAACAAATGAACCGAAAAATGATGGCCTGCACCAAGCGTGCTGCTACCAGAAAGCCCATTGCGCCACCACGTCGACAAGTTTGCCGACCCCGTGCCCGTTCAGGCTATTCGGAAGATTCTGTTTTTCGCCGAGAACTATCTGACCGGTCGCTCAGCGCATTCGCCCTCAATCCGCATTCAAGTATCGTTAGCGGCAAAGTCGCCCGAACGACCGCCCGGTGCCTCGCATAGTGCCTATGGGAGAACTAGTGCCGGTTCGGCAATGGCATCAACCGAAAACCAACGGGGCTGCAAGGCTATGGATGGCACGTTCGGCCAAATAAGATCGATTGGGAGTAGAGGGGACCGTGAATCCTCGTATCGTGGTCGTGGACGACCATCCGCTGATTCGAATGGCTGTGCGAGCGGTCTTGGAGCGTGACGGCTATGAAGTCGTCGCAGAATGCCAGACGGGAGTGGACGGCGTTCAGGCCGTTCGCACGCTTAAGCCCGATCTGGTGATTCTGGATCTGGTCATTCCCGATCTGGACGGGTTCTCGGTCATGGAGCGCCTGCGCAGCGCCAAGCTCGCTTCCAGCATCCTGGTACTCACCTCCGGCGACACGCGCAACTATGCGATGCGTTGTCTGCAAGCCGGCGCGTCCGGATTTGTCTGCAAGGACGGCGGGCTGAATGAAGTATCCGAAGCCGTAAAGGCCGTGCTTGCCGGCTATTCGTACTTCCCGCGAATAGTCACCGATATGCTTCGCGAAAACTTGCAGGAGCTCGCGATGCACGAAGGCAAAGGCCCTGCCGCAGAGCTCGATGGGCTCACCGATCGCGAAATGACGATCCTCGGTCTGTTGGTCAAGGGAATGAATAACCAGGAAATCGGGCGTACGTTGATGCTCAGTCACAAGACAGTGAGTACCTATAAGATACGTCTTATGAGCAAACTCAATGCACCGAATATGGTCGAGCTTGTGAAGGTCGCGCAGCGCAATGGGATAGCCATATCCTAGCCAATTGCGTACCGACCGATTGGCGCGACACGCGCGATCCACCGAATAAAAAACGGGCGACGGGTAACGCGCAGGTGCTCCCGAACCTGTCCGCATTTTTGTGGGCGAGGCGGTTGAACAACGCGTTATCCACGCGCCTGGGTGAATCGTTCACCGAACAGGATAGCAAACTGGTTCATTGCTGATTTCCAGTCGAACGCTGCCCGCAC
>NZ_WHNU01000096.1:0-3477 GCF_009362305.1 Burkholderia sp. BE17 | reverse complement strand
CATTGGCGATTGAGCCAGTCAGAGTGATACGTAGTAGGTATCGGCTGTCGTTCTTTAACAATCTGGAAGAAGTAAGTAATTTGGATAGCGGAAGCGTCTCGAGATGGACGTGGAAACTATCCGGGTTGTGATTGTATCGATGTATCTCAAGATGATTCGAACTCTATGTTTGACTCAATTGGAATACGGCACAACGCGAGAACTCAACCTGTAGCGACTGTCGATGAGACAGACTCGTTATAGGGTCAAGCGAACAAGTGCATGTGGTGGATGCCTTGGCGATCACAGGCGATGAAGGACGCGGTAGCCTGCGAAAAGCTACGGGGAGCTGGCAAACGAGCTTTGATCCGTAGATGTCCGAATGGGGAAACCCACTCCTTTTGGAGTATCCATGGCTGAATACATAGGCCATGAGAAGCGAACGCGGTGAACTGAAACATCTAAGTAACCGCAGGAAAAGAAATCAACCGAGATTCCCAAAGTAGTGGCGAGCGAAATGGGATGAGCCTTGCACTCTTTATTTGTATTGTTAGCCGAACGCTCTGGAAAGTGCGGCCATAGCAGGTGATAGCCCTGTAGGCGAAAACAGTATGAAAGAACTAGGTGTGCGACAAGTAGGGCGGGACACGTGAAATCCTGTCTGAAGATGGGGGGACCATCCTCCAAGGCTAAATACTCGTGATCGACCGATAGTGAACCAGTACCGTGAGGGAAAGGCGAAAAGAACCCCGGGAGGGGAGTGAAATAGATCCTGAAACCGCATGCATACAAACAGTCGGAGCCTCGCAAGGGGTGACGGCGTACCTTTTGTATAATGGGTCAGCGACTTACGTTCAGTAGCAAGCTTAACCGTATAGGGCAGGCGTAGCGAAAGCGAGTCCGAATAGGGCGTTCAGTTGCTGGGCGTAGACCCGAAACCAAGTGATCTATCCATGGCCAGGATGAAGGTGCGGTAACACGTACTGGAGGTCCGAACCCACTAACGTTGAAAAGTTAGGGGATGAGCTGTGGATAGGGGTGAAAGGCTAAACAAACTTGGAAATAGCTGGTTCTCTCCGAAAACTATTTAGGTAGTGCCTCGTGTCTCACCTTCGGGGGTAGAGCACTGTCATGGTTGGGGGGTCTATTGCAGATTACCCCGCCATAGCAAACTCCGAATACCGAAGAGTGCAATCACGGGAGACAGACATCGGGTGCTAACGTCCGGTGTCAAGAGGGAAACAACCCAGACCGCCAGCTAAGGTCCCCAAATATAGCTAAGTGGGAAACGAAGTGGGAAGGCTAAAACAGTCAGGAGGTTGGCTTAGAAGCAGCCACCCTTTAAAGAAAGCGTAATAGCTCACTGATCGAGTCGTCCTGCGCGGAAGATGTAACGGGGCTAAGCTATATACCGAAGCTGCGGATGCGAGCTATGCTCGCATGGTAGGAGAGCGTTCCGTAAGCCTGCGAAGGTGCGTTGAAAAGCGTGCTGGAGGTATCGGAAGTGCGAATGCTGACATGAGTAGCGATAAAGGGGGTGAAAGGCCCCCTCGCCGTAAGCCCAAGGTTTCCTACGCAACGTTCATCGGCGTAGGGTGAGTCGGCCCCTAAGGCGAGGCAGAAATGCGTAGCTGATGGGAAGCAGGTCAATATTCCTGCACCATTGTTAGATGCGATGGGGGGACGGATCGCGGAAGGTTGTCCGGGTGTTGGAAGTCCCGGTCGCTGCATTGGAGAAGGCACTTAGGCAAATCCGGGTGCGCAATTCAAGGGTGTGGCGCGAGCTCCTTAGGGAGCGAAGCAATTGGAAGTGGTTCCAAGAAAAGCCTCTAAGCTTCAGTCTAACGATGACCGTACCGCAAACCGACACAGGTGGGCGAGATGAGTATTCTAAGGCGCTTGAGAGAACTCGGGAGAAGGAACTCGGCAAATTGGTACCGTAACTTCGGGATAAGGTACGCCCTTGTAGCTTGATGCCCCTGCGGGCAGAGGGTGAAGGGGTTGCAATAAACTGGTGGCTGCGACTGTTTAATAAAAACACAGCACTCTGCAAACACGAAAGTGGACGTATAGGGTGTGACGCCTGCCCGGTGCCGGAAGATTAAATGATGGGGTGCAAGCTCTTGATTGAAGTCCCGGTAAACGGCGGCCGTAACTATAACGGTCCTAAGGTAGCGAAATTCCTTGTCGGGTAAGTTCCGACCTGCACGAATGGCGTAACGATGGCCACACTGTCTCCTCCCGAGACTCAGCGAAGTTGAAGTGTTTGTGATGATGCAATCTACCCGCGGCTAGACGGAAAGACCCCATGAACCTTTACTGTAGCTTTGCATTGGACTTTGAACCGATCTGTGTAGGATAGGTGGGAGGCTATGAAACCGGAACGCTAGTTTCGGTGGAGCCGTCCTTGAAATACCACCCTGGTTTGTTTGAGGTTCTAACCTTGGCCCGTGATCCGGGTCGGGGACAGTGCATGGTAGGCAGTTTGACTGGGGCGGTCTCCTCCCAAAGCGTAACGGAGGAGTACGAAGGTACGCTAGGTACGGTCGGAAATCGTGCTGATAGTGCAATGGCATAAGCGTGCTTAACTGCGAGACCGACAAGTCGAGCAGGTGCGAAAGCAGGTCATAGTGATCCGGTGGTTCTGTATGGAAGGGCCATCGCTCAACGGATAAAAGGTACTCTGGGGATAACAGGCTGATACCGCCCAAGAGTTCATATCGACGGCGGTGTTTGGCACCTCGATGTCGGCTCATCTCATCCTGGGGCTGTAGCCGGTCCCAAGGGTATGGCTGTTCGCCATTTAAAGAGGTACGTGAGCTGGGTTTAAAACGTCGTGAGACAGTTTGGTCCCTATCTGCCGTGGGCGTTGGATATTTGAAGGGGGCTGCTCCTAGTACGAGAGGACCGGAGTGGACGAACCTCTGGTGTACCGGTTGTCACGCCAGTGGCATCGCCGGGTAGCTATGTTCGGAAGAGATAACCGCTGAAAGCATCTAAGCGGGAAACTCGCCTTAAGATGAGATATCCCTGGGGACTAGATCCCCTTGAAGGGTCGTTCGAGACCAGGACGTTGATAGGTCAGGTGTGTAAGCGCAGTAATGCGTTCAGCTAACTGATACTAATTGCCCGTAAGGCTTGATCCTATAACAAGTCTGCCTTGTGTCGATGATCGTTAGTGCTTCAGCACTTACGAGCATCCCACGCAGAGCGTCGAGCAGCGAAGCTGATCGATGCGGCGCGCCGGTTGAAGTACCGGTGACCTGCGTAGCAAGACGAGACAAGTTGGATTCTCGTGTGTGATACACACAACTCAAAATTACTGCTTCTTCCCAGATTGGTCGCGCTGCGAAGCAGCGCGACAACCCTCTTTGCCTGATGACCATAGCGAGTCGGTCCCACCCCTTCCCATCCCGAACAGGACCGTGAAACGACTCTACGCCGATGATAGTGCGGATTCCCGTGTGAAAGTAGGTAATCGTCAGGCTCCCTAAGCCA
>NZ_WHNU01000095.1:0-4277 GCF_009362305.1 Burkholderia sp. BE17 | reverse complement strand
CGATCGGTGCGTCGGGCTGCCGGATCCTGGTGACGCTGCTGCACGAGATGGCCAAGCGCGATGCGAAGCGCGGGCTGGCGTCGCTGTGCATCGGCGGCGGGATGGGCGTCGCGCTCGCGGTCGAGCGTCCGTAACCGGTCAACCGTTACCGGCGAACCGAATCCGTGCGCCGGCCGATTGCGGTTTCGGCCGGCGCCACGTGAAGTCAGAGCGGGCCTCCGGCAGCTCTCGAAACCAAAAGAATGGAGTGAGATCTATGTCTCAGCGAATTGCGTACGTAACGGGCGGGATGGGCGGCATCGGCACCAGCATCTGCCAGCGTCTGTCGAAAGACGGCTTCAAGGTCGTGGCCGGCTGTGGCCCGAACTCGCCGCGGCGCGTGAAGTGGATCGAGGACCAGAAGGCACTCGGCTACGATTTCATCGCGTCGGAAGGCAACGTCGGCGACTGGGAATCGACCAAGGACGCGTTCGACAAGGTCAAGGCCGAAGTCGGCGAGATCGACGTGCTGGTCAACAACGCGGGCATTACGCGCGACGTCGTGTTCCGCAAGATGACGCACGAAGACTGGACCGCCGTGATCGACACCAACCTGACGAGCCTGTTCAACGTGACGAAGCAGGTGATCGACGGGATGGTCGAGCGTGGCTGGGGCCGGATCATCAACATTTCGTCGGTGAACGGCCAGAAGGGGCAATTCGGCCAGACCAACTACTCGACCGCGAAGGCCGGCATCCACGGCTTCACGATGTCGCTCGCGCAGGAAGTCGCGACGAAGGGCGTGACGGTCAACACCGTGTCGCCGGGCTACATCGGCACCGACATGGTGAAGGCGATCCGCCCCGACGTGCTGGAGAAGATCGTCGCGACGATCCCGGTGCGGCGTCTCGGCGGGCCGGAGGAAATCGGCTCGATCGTCGCGTGGCTCGCGTCGAACGATTCCGGCTTCGCGACGGGCGCCGACTTCTCGCTGAACGGCGGCCTGCACATGGGCTGAACGCCCGGGCTGCGCGGGCCGGGTGGCCGCGCGGCCGGGTGTGTTCCGAAGGCCCCCGCCTCCCGGATTCGGGCGGCGGGGATTCGTCACTTACGCTACGCTGCACTGAAAGGCGTTACATGACCACTACAAAGAAGACGGCCGAACGGCTCATCAAGAAGTACCCGAACCGCCGGCTCTACGATACCGAGACAAGCACGTACATCACGCTCACCGATGTGAAGCAACTCGTGCTGGAGCAGGAGGATTTCAAGGTCGTCGATGCGAAATCCAGCGAAGACCTGACGCGCAGCATCCTCCTGCAGATCATCCTCGAAGAGGAAAGCGGTGGCGTGCCGATGTTCTCGTCGTCGATGCTGTCGCAGATCATCCGTTTCTACGGTCATGCGATGCAGGGCATGATGGGCACGTACCTGGAAAAGAACATCCAGGCGTTCATCGACATCCAGAACAAGCTCGCGGATCAGTCGAAGAACCTGTACGAAGGCAACGCGATGAATCCGGAAGTCTGGTCGCAGTTCATGAACATGCAGGCGCCGATGATGCAAGGGATGATGACGAGCTACATCGAGCAGTCGAAGAACATGTTCGTGCAAATGCAGGAGCAGATGCAGAACCAGGCGAAGTCGATGTTCAGCACGTTCCCGTTCAAGCAGCCTGGTCCCACGGAGCCGGAGAAGAAGTAGCGATGTCTCGGCAGGCCGGCCGCGGCGGCGCGAGCCGTCGGGCGTCGGTGCCGTGCGGCGAGGTGGCGCGGGTCGCCTGATCGCGTGCTCGGGTACGACGATGCGCGGCTGTCGCCTGCCGGAAGATATCGCCGACGATCGTTCATGATCGTCGGCATAGCATGCTCGCGCCGAGTGTGAGGCGGGCATGGCCGTTGTCCAGTCGATCGAGATGCGGAAATGTGGCCGATCGGCGATGGAGACGACGCGGTGTGGTTTGAGCGGTGCCTGACCGCGGCGATGTTTTCGTGAGTGCAGGACTGGATTGAGCCCGCTCCGGCGTTTTTTTGCGCTCTCGTCGCTCGAGTGATTTCACGCAACGCGGGCCGGACGTATGCGATTGCCGGTGGCACGCCGACGGGACCGGCCCGGATTGTTTCACTGCGCCGGGAATCCTTGCTCGTCGTCGTGCGGAGGAAGATCGAGCACGAGCTTGACCGCGCTGTAGTTGGCCTTCAGCGAAAACACGCGGCCGATCACGAGAAACGTCTGTTGCGAATTCTCGATCTCGACGAAGTCGCCGGGTTGCGGCACGTGGGCACCCTGGTCGTAGGAAAAGCTGGTGCTGGTTTGCTCGCCGATGGTTTCGGCAGCGTGCTCGGTAAATTCGATCGTGATGTGGGTGGTCATGCGAGCCCCGTTGGGTAATTGAAAAAAAGCGGACGCTGCGATTTTCGCATAGCGGCAGGGCGGTTTCGGGGCGATTCCGGCGCGGTGGCGTTTGCCGATCACGCCCGTCATCTGATCGCATCGCCCTGAAAGGGATGGATCGGTTTCCCAAGTCGAATCGGGGCGCCCGCGCGAGGCGCACATTGTCGTCGTGGTCCGTTGCGTCGCAACCGCCGGTTTGGGCTCGCTGACCGATAAATAGCTGTAAACCCACGCTATTGCTGCCACGCCCCCACACGCTAGATGTCCCAATCCCCCAAAGCAGGTTCGTATCCCTCGGCTGGCCGAAAGTTATTAGATATAACCTCGGTCCCGTATGACGGTTTGAATTGTGCAGAGACTTGCTCGCGGTCGCGTTGGCGGGCAGATGGCCGGCAGCTGCCCGCGTCGGCCGATAGCCCAGCTGCAGCTATCGGCCGTATGCCCGCCTGACCTCTTATGCGGACTTGCTAGCGGGCCGGCGGGGATAGGAGAAGACCTTGAAAATAATCGCGCCGGCGATGGGTCGCATCATTGTTCTTCCATTGATGCATAGGGGATCGCTAGATCCGGTTGCCAGTTGATGCCGTCGGACGTCGATGTGTAAAAAATGCTCGAATCGGTGGCGCTTTGGTGCGCCAGGTAAAGTTTGTTATTGAGCACAGCCAATGAAACCGGCGCGTTGGTCTGGGGAATGCCCAGGAGAAGTTCCATCGGGAATTGCCAGTTAACACCATCGGACGTCCACGTGTAATAGATGTTGGTGTTGGAGTCGGGGGAGCCTTTATACGCCAGGTAAAGATTCCCTTTGAATGCTGCCAACGCAACTGGCACGGTGGTCGAGACAACTTCGGGTCGTACTATATTCTCCTGTACCCAGTTAATGCCATCGGATGACGACGTGTAGAAAATTTTGGAGTCGGAGGCGCCTTTGTGCGCCAAGTACAACTTCGTGCCAAATGCGGCCAATGCAACCGCCTGGGTAGTCTTGGCGACGCCCGAAAGGACCGGAGTCGGCGATGGCGCCCAGCTTGAGCCGTTGAATGTCGTGGTATAGATGTTGTTGCTGGAGGCCTGTTTGAACGCCAGGTACAGCTTCGTCTTGAAGTCCGCCAATGCGACCGGATTGTCGCTTTTGCAATTCTGAACGCCCCTATCATTCCCCCATTGTGAGCCATTGGTTGAATTGAAATAAACTTGGGTGTCGGCCCCGGAACCTTTGTGAGCCATATACAAATTCGCATTGAATGCTGCTAATGCAATGGCTTGATTGGTCGTGTCGATGTTATTGACTGGGGTAGGGCGCGACCAGTCTGTGCCATTGTATGTTTGGTATTGCATTTTTGTGGTTTTTTGATCTTTATAGACCAAGTACAACTTCCCGTTGAATGCGGCAATTGCAGGCCAGTTCGCTGTCTGGGCTGCGTCGGTGGAAACGTCTTGGTCGTTTTCTTCGTCAACAAGCCGATTGTTGTCATTCATGATATGACCCTCTGGATTATTAATGGAGCTAGACTGGCCGATGTATTTGGGCCGGCACGTGAAACTTGAAAGCTCACGTGCAATAAACGTAGTCTTGTTCATGAGGCTGAGCCATTACACTCGATTACGCGCCTATGCCATCCGGACGTAGCGCGATTTGATGGGGCTGAGCCTGCGGCGACTCGGCGCGGCTTGGGCGATTCGGCCTCTCGACTTCCGGACGGAGTCGGCGGACCTATCCGTCATTTCGTGGGCGGGGCATATCATGAGGTATAAAAGTCATGGATATGCCGATGAAGAAGAAGAGGCAAACCGTAGCGCGTCAGGCAGCGGCCCGCGGGCCGCTGCCTGAGTTGCCCAAGGAACTGCTGGACCAGTTGGTCAAGGGGCCGATGACGCCGACCGAGGTTCAGGATCTGATGCTG
>NZ_WHNU01000094.1:0-5730 GCF_009362305.1 Burkholderia sp. BE17 | reverse complement strand
GGGCGGCTGGTGGGGCGGCAGGTGCGGGCGTGTCGGCGAAGCTCGCACCGCAACTGAATGAAATCGCGCAGTCGATCAAGGATGCCGGGCCGACCGGCAACGCGAACGTCGACGAGTTACTGGGTAACGTGGCGTCGAATCTGCTGGCAGGCGGAGCAGGCGCGCTGGTCGGCGGCGGGACGGGAGCGCTGACTTCAACTACCGTGGATCGCTTCAATCGGCAATTGCATCCGGACGAAAAGAAGGCCATCCACGACAAGGCGAATGGCGATAAGGCACTTGAGAAGCGTTTGACCCGTGCAGCCTGCTTTATAGATCAGTGTTGGGCGGAGTTTCCGCCCAACAGCGCAGCCTTTAATGCAAACTTCGTTTCGCTTGTTGAGGCGGAGAATCTGAAATCGGAAATAGGATGGGTGAAGGGGCAGCAAGATAAAGGGCTGTTCGTGTATACGGATGGTCAGAAATATTTTGATAATGTTAAGGCGAATCTTATTGCCCCTGGAAAGGATGCCATTAAGGTGGTGACGGGCGGTATCGCGACGACTACCGGTCTCGGTATATGTGGCGTTGGTGGGCCGGCGTGTATCGTTGGAGGGCCAATGACTGCCATGGGAGCCAGCGACTTTACTGAGGGCGCTTCTGGGTTGTACAACTTTTATATGGGTCGTGGGGCCGCTGGATATAACCCTTTGAGAGAGACTTTCTCTTCCATTTCTCCTAAATGGGGTGGGACGGCGTACGACGTCGTGAATTTTGGTGTAAGCGTCGGTGGTCTCTTTGCGCCTCGCACACTTAACGTTGGACTTGCCGACGGGCTTGGTCGCCCACAGTCGATGTTTGGTGTTACGGTTCCTGCATACAACAACGTCAAATTGCTTCCGCTCACAGAAATGCCATTACCAGGGGTAAATCAACCATTGATGCTGTTTGGGGTTGGGTCAAGAGGTGTTGCGGTTTACAATGATGTATCGAAGGAAACCAAGCCGAGTCGTCCATGACTAAAAACGCTTACGAGGGAATTTTCCGATTCTTGGCAATTGCATTTATTTCGTTTGGGACGGGTGTATTTTGGGCATTTCTGGTGTCGGAGCTGATTCGACATGTATTTGATTTGAATGAAGATAAGACGTTGATATATTTCGGTGGGCCATTTTTGTTGATTTATTTTTTTTGGTGTTGGCGCTTACTGTCTCGAATTTTTTCGCGGGCTGGGGGGCTGTAAGAAACGATCGCGAAGCAGATCGGCACTTATGCGGACAAGAAGCGGGGGGAAGCGCAAAAAAATGTGAATAACACGACCGATCCGGCGCTCAAGGCGCAGTATTTGCGGGAGGCCAAGGACTGGGCCGAAGGCGGTGATAATCGTGTTGCTCTGCACATCGCAGGCGGTGCGCTCACCGGTGGATTGACGGCGGGCGGGCTGGGTGCGGCAGGCGGTGCAGCTGGTGCCGGGCTGTCGGCGAAGCTCGCTCCGGAACTGACGGAAATCGCGCAATCGATCAAGGATGCGGGTCCGACCGGCAACAAGAACGTCGACGAGCTGCTGGGCAACGTCGCGTCGAATCTGTTGGCCGGCGGCGCGGGTGCGCTCGTGGGGGGCGGGACGGGTGCGTTGACAGGCGCAGCGGTCGATCGGTTTAATCGGCAATTGAACGCCATGGAAATCGACAAGATTAAGGCGCTGGCTGGCAACAATGTCGATCTTTACAACCGCTTGATTGCGGCTGCTTGCTCACAAGTTGATTGCTCCGCAGAGTTCGTGAAGGGTACGGCAGACTTCCGGCATTATGACGACATGCAGAAGCTTGGAGCGCAAGACGCTCAAGCACAGAAGATCTTGCGTGATGCGCAAGCGAGCGATCCGACGTTCCTCCAATACCCTTGGACGCAGCAAGCGTGGGATGCTGCGAAGCTCGCGAACAGCAAGGCCACGCAAGTTGCGTCGTGGGTGGGAACAGCTGCGTCGTCGGCTGCCAAAACGGTGGCCAACGGTGTCGTGCAGGGGGGGGGGCTGCAAACGCTTGATGGGCTGTCCGCCATTGGTGGCGGCGTCGGCGATCCGGTCAGTGAGGTAGGCCAATCGATCCAGCAGAACGGTGTGAAGCAAACCGCCGTCAATTCGATGGCCGGGTTCTCGGATACGATGAAGGCCGTCGGCAAGGGTGATCCGACTGCTGTTGGGGCGTTGACTGGTAGTGCTGCGTTGGCGGTGCTTACTGACAGGGTTCTGGCAAGCAGCAAGCCGGGTATTAGCGTCGATATTGGCGAGGCGGTCGGCGGGCACAGTGTCCGAGATGTAAATTCCATCTATCCTTCCGATGGCCGAACGATGAATTGTGCGAACTGCGCCGTTGCCACAGACGCGACATTGGCCGGAAATCCGGCGAGCGCCTTGCCAGGACAAGTGACAAGCCCTGCGGATGTTGCAACGGCTTTCGGAAAAAACACCCTTCAATTGGATCGGTCGTACAGGTCCTGATGCGATCGCTCAGACTATGTCGAATTGGGGGGATGGCTCCAGAGCAGTTGTGTTCGGTTCTCGCGGAGATGAGGTAGGACACTTTAGTAACGTAGTAAATCAAGGCGGAACGATTCGTTTCCTAGATGGCCAAACTGGCAAGCCTACAAACCTGAGCGATGGGTACACGCAATGGTTTATTCTTAGGACAGACAAATAGGAGGAAGTATGGGTATAACCAAGGATCAAGCGCTGCAACTTGTTCGAGAGTATCTTGATCAAATGGATTCAACCGAGTCCACCGGTGGCTATGCGGTGGTTGAGGGAAAGACGATCGAAAAGCAGTATGGGTGGGTGTTCGTATTCAATTCGAAAAAGTATTTGGAGACCGGAAACATTATATTTTCTCTAGGGGGAAATGGGCCAATTATTGTGGAGCGGGAGAACGGGCGGCTGCATCAATTGGGGTCGGCTTTGTCTCTGCAAGATTCTGTCAGGCAATTCGAGAAGGCCAACGGTTTCGATTGTCAGTGAAGAAAGATGAATAGCCTGATCTCTCGGGCGCGAATTTCATCAATAACAGATCTCGAAAAAATTCTAGGGCCAACGTCCCCCGACTTGCTTGATCGGAAATATGTCATCGCTGTGGCGCGCCACAAGGGGGTTGTTCATTGGCTATTGTCCGACCACGATAATTTGGTACTCGATTGGGAAAAGTGGCGGGACGAGTTTGTGGCTGCTGGCTACGAAGTGCCTGATCAGAGCGCAACGGCCTCGGAGAGGGCCGGTATTGTAGTTGTCGACGAGAATTCAGCTGAAGGGTTCTTGGCAGAGCCGATAACTCATCGATTAAGTATCGATTTCTTGAGGAATGCTCTATTGGAACGATTTCCAAGTGCGAAATCATGGTGGGACGTCGGTTTTTTGTTCCCAATTGCGTTCATTGATTTTGATAGCAAGCGATTCTTTGGTTTTTATCACGACGGTCCACGGTTGGAGCGCTATGTTCCCGATGGATGGGCCGGGGAATTTGTCGACTTTGCGAATACCTTGCCGGATCAAGTGTTCCCGGCAGCCGATAAGTTTTGGATCGTTGACGGCCGGGATTTGCTGCATGAACTAAACGAGCGTGGCCGGGCACAGCAGTCGGGCGGTGTCGTAAGCGATTGCTCAAACTGAATTAAGCGCTAGGTTCGTACGCGATCTCTATGGGTAGCAAGGCGCGGGCT
This sequence comes from Burkholderia sp. BE17, assembly GCF_009362305.1. NCBI lineage: Bacteria > Pseudomonadati > Pseudomonadota > Betaproteobacteria > Burkholderiales > Burkholderiaceae > Burkholderia > Burkholderia sp. BE17. The sequence continues at coordinate 2,043 of NZ_WHNU01000094.1, read as the reverse complement.
GACTCGAGATCGCCTTGGAGGACGAGAGAGTGCAAGCTATGTGCCAGCGGAGTTACGTCGGTGACACGCTGTATCCACTCGTGCACATACAGGTCGACGGCTTGCTTGCTGAGACCGATCTGGATCGCACGGTGCGTGAGCGGCTGTAGCGATAGATCGCGCTCAGGGTCCCATTGGACGCGTACGGGAGCGCCCTCCTTAAGGCGCAGCCAATCCTCCCGATTCATTGAGTCCTCAGGGTGGCTCGGACAGCTATGAGCCAATGCCCACTCAAAGCCTTGGCGTGATATGTCGATGGCCAGAATGCGTGTTTGTCCGGAATCTTTCAGTCCCCAACCTGACCGGTACATCATCCACATGAACGATGGCTTAATCCAGGTCATTCGTTCCATCTTGAACGGTGGCGAAACGAACGTTCCATTCGTCAGGGCAGAATCGGCGATCGCGTCTGAGTACGCTTGATAGACTCGGATCGTGCGATCGTCGTACATCGCGCGGATTTGACGCATTGGGATTGCTGCGTGGGGCTGTTTCAGGTGATTTTCCATGGCTGCATTTTAGCTCGTGACTCGTCGTCTAGATGGCTCCGGGGCAAGTTGCTCCGATTGGGTTGGATGTCCGGTGTTCTTGATGAAACGATGCGGTAGTTTTGGATATGGCGCGTACAGCTGAAGAGGCGTTTAAACAAACGATAGAGGTTGCGAAGGCGGCGGGGCTCACGCTTCTGACGACTGCATGGACTGGGGCACAGGCGAACTACCTTTTCCGGTGTTCGAACGGGCACGAGTTTGAGCGGCTTGCGACGTCCATCCTGTATAAAAGTGCGACTGCATGTCCCGAATGCAAGCGAGAAGCGCTGCGCGACCGTTGGATGGAAATAGTCAGGGAGCGCGGAGGAGAGCTTGTAGGGGACGAATTCACGACCGTAGCGAGGCGCTACCGGCTCCGTTGTGGGCAGGGACACGAATGGGAGGCACTGGGTCAGCATATCGTCGCCGGCCGTTGGTGCCGGCGTTGCGTGGCCGAAGGCAACTCAGCGCGTCTGTTGGATCAGGAGGGACTTGCACGTCTGCAGGCAGCGGCACGAAGCAAAGGCGGCCGTTGTCTCGCGACGGAATATGTCGGTAGGGCGGCGCGCTACGAACTGGAATGTTCGTATGGTCAAGCGTGGGCGTTTCGTATGGCACGGGCGGGTTTGGCGTGTCGGCGTCAATGTCACGCGCGCACGGCGATGCGAACTCGGATGCGGCGACGCAGAACAATACGCACATCAACGCGAGTAACACGGCAACGATCATCAGTGGCGGCGACACCAATATCGTCGGCGCGAACGTCAACGCAAACAAGGTGATTGCGGATGTCGGTGGCAACCTGAATCTGGCGTCGGTGCAGGATATGAGCCATAGCGAGGCGCACCAGAGCAGTTCTGGCGGTGGGTTCAGCGTCAGCCAGGGCGGCGGCAGCGCGAGTTTCAGCGCGCAGAGCGGTCATGCGAGCGGCAACTACGCTGGCGTGAACGAGCAGTCGGGTATTCAGGCCGGGGACGGTGGTTTTGACATCACCGTCAAGGGCAACACCGACCTGAAGGGCGCGTACATCGCGAGCACGGCGACGCCGGACAAGAACCAGCTGACGACCGGGACGCTGTCCTTCTCGGATATTCAGAACAGCTCGAGCTACAACGCGAGCAGCTTCGGTATTAGTGCGGGTGGCGGTGTTGGTGACGGTGGCAACAATTACGCTACGCATGGGCAGACGAGCGGTAAGAATACGGGTGGTGCATTGCCGCTCTACGTGAGCGAGAGCGACAGCAGTAACGCAACCACCAAGAGCGCAATCAGTGCTGGCAACATCACGATCACGGACAAAGCGAACCAGAAGCAGGATGTGGCGACGCTGAATCGTGATACGTCGGGGGCGGTCTCAAGAATCAAGTGCAACGTTTAGCTAAGCCGGCTGCGGCCAGTTCCATGGCCATAGCCTCTTCCGGCGTTTTCCAATTCAGGGTTTGGCGAGGACGGCCATTCATCAATTTGGCGATAT
>NZ_WHNU01000093.1:0-5914 GCF_009362305.1 Burkholderia sp. BE17 | reverse complement strand
CCCGCAGCCCCGATCCCTCGAGCCGCTGCCGCAGTGCGGCCTCGTGCCGCGTGAGGCGGTCGGCGCCCGTCTGGTTCGCACGCAGCCGCGCGACCAGTTGCGCGCCGTTCAGCACCAGCTCCGCGTCGACCGTGCCGAGCGACGGCAACGTCAGCGTCAGGCGCGTGCGCCATGCAATGCCGTCGCCCGCGTCGTCGCCGCCGCGCGGCGCGCGGCTGCCCGGATCGTCGGGTTCGATCGTCCAGTCGAGCCGCGCGCCGGGCCACGCCTCGCCGGTCCAGCGGAACTGATCGGTCGCGAGCGCGTCGAGCTGCTGCCTGACGAGCGGCACGGCGGCCGGGTGTACGGTAGCGAGCGTCTGCGCCGGCGGGTCGGACGACGCGGCGGCCAGCTCGGCACGCGCGGGCGTCCAGCGCGGGTCAGCGTGCGCGCCGAGCGGATCGGCGGTGTCCGGCGGCAGCGACGCGCCCTGCCGGGCGGCCGCCGGCAACGCCTGCGCGAGATCGCGAGCGAGTGCGCCGCCCTGGGCCGGTGCGCCCGCTTGCGCGGTCGCCCGCGCGGCCGCCGGCAGCGGCGTGCGCTGCGCGAGCAGTTCGTCGAGCACGTCGGTCGAGTCGTGCTGCGCGGCATCCGGGTCGGCCGGCGCGAGCGCGGCCGTCAGGCGCGCCTGCGGCTCGCGCATCAGCGCCGCGAGCGGGCGCTGGCCGGCCAGCCACTGCGCCAGATGGGATTCGTAGAAGAGGCCGCTCTCGCTCACGGCCTGCGCGAGCGCCGCGCGCAACGCCGCGACCGGCGGCGGCGCGGTCGTTTCGCGCGCTGCCGAGGTGGATGACGCCGAGGTGGATGACGCCGCGGCGAAAGAAGGTGCGGAAGAAGACGTGGAAGACGCGGCCGGCGCACGCGCCGGCACGGCCGGATCGGTCAGCAGCACGGCCGGATCGGCCAGCAGCGGTGCGCGCCCGGCGATCGCGGGCGTCGCGTCGCCGCCCGCGCGCGAGATCGCATCGAGCACGCGCCCGACGTCGGACAGCGCGGTCTGCGTGGAGGCTTGCGGCGCGGCGGGCGGGCCACCGGCCGGTGGCGAGGACGACGCGCCGGTGCCCGGCGTGCCGACCTGCGAGGCCGCTCCGCCGCCGGCGGGCGCCGATACGGTGCCGGTCAGCAGGCTGTCGAGGCGGCTCGCCAGCAGTGCGGCCGCAACTGAGTCGATACCGGTCATGATCGGAGCCTGCTCACCTCAGCCACATCGTTGCGAATCCGGGAGCGGCACGCCGGTGCCGCCCGCGGGAACAGCGCGCGTGCCGCGCCCGTCTCCCCGGAAAACAGGCCCTACCCGCGCGCGCGGTAGAGATCGGTCAATACCTGGGTCGAGCGCCGCGCCTCGAACAGCGCGGACAGCCGTGCGACGTCCGGGCTCGCGAGATCGCGGATCGCGGCGTCGTCGGCCAGGATGCGGCGAATCAGGTCGAGCTTGCGGCCGAGATCCGATTCGTCGAGCGCGACGCCCGGATCGGCTTCCTTCAGCCCGTCGACGAGCTGCATGAATTCGGCCTGCAACCCCGGCAACGCGGCCCAGTCGGCGCCGCGCGCGGCGCACAGCATCCGGCCCGACACAGCTGCGAGCGCCTCGTAACGCGCGAAGTATTCGGCCTTGAGATTCATCGTGCTGCTTCCACTGCCTGTTGCGCGGCCATCCGCGCGACTTCCGGGGCGATGCCCGTCCATGCTTCCTCGAGCGTCGCAAGCAGCCCGTCGACCTCGACCAGCATCGCGTCGCTCGCCTGCGCGTTCGCTTCCAGCAGGCGCCGGCCGATATACGCATACAGCGCGTCGAGCCGGCCCGCGATCTCGCCGCCCGCGTCGCGGTTCAGCGACGCCTGCAGGCCGCTCTCGACGATCCGGATCGCCTTGCCGATCGCTTCGCCGCGCGCGGACACGTTGCCCTGCTGCAGATGCATGCGCGCCAGCGCGATCGCCTGCCGCGCGCCCTGGTACAGCATCGCGATCAGCCGGTGCGGGGAGGCGCCCATCACCCCCGTCTCGACGCCGACACGCGCGTATGCACTGGCTCCAGCGCGTCCTGGGGAAAACATGCGCTTCTCCTTGTCATGCCTTGGCTATACGGGAGCCGCCGCCGTGCATCGCACGACGCGGCCTTCTCCGGAGTTATCGGAAGGGATTTGAAAAGCTTTAGGTGCGCGGGGCCGCCGGCGGGCGCGGGAAACCGGCCCGCCGGCCCCGCCCGGCAAGGCCGGATGGTCGTTCCCGGTTGGCCGTTCCCGGTTGGCCGTTCCCGGTTGCCCGTCGCCGGATGGCCGTCCGCGGATGCCCGTCCCCGGATGCCTGTCGTCGGATAGCCGCCCCCGGATGCCCGTCGTCGGAGGCCGTCCCCGGATGCCCGTCGTCGGATGGCCGTCCCCGGATGGCCGTCCCCGGATGCCCGTCGCCGGATAGCCGTCCCCGGATGCCCGTCGCCGGATGGCCGTCCCTGGATGCCCGTCGCCGGATGGCCGCCCCGTCACACCGACATCTGCATGATGTCGTTGTAAGCGCTCACTAGCTTGTTGCGGACCTGAAGCCCGAACTGGAAGCCGATGTTGGCTTTCTGCATGTCGACCATCACGTCGTTCAGCGACACGTTCGGCGCGCCGACCTCGAACGCCCGTGCCTCGCCGAGCGCGTGCTGCTGGTCGCCGCTGATCTTGTCGAGCGACGCCTTCATCGCGCTCGCGAACGTGCCGGCCGTCGCCGCGCCCGAGCCGGCGAGCGCAGCCGTCGGGCTCGCGACGCCGCTCGATGCCTGCGCGGCCATCGACTGCATCTGTTGCAACACCGAACCGATTCCGCTGACGTTCGCAGTCATGCTGTCCCCAGACATAAGAGAAGAGACCCGGACGCACCGGGCGTTTCCGCCGGCGCCGCACCACGCGCACCATGCCGGATCGCGAAAAAGGATAGCAGCGCGCCGCGCGGCAAAGCCGAGAAAGTACGGGGGAAACCCCGCTCTTTTCGGTCGATCGGAGTACGGCCCGGATCACGATAATCGCATCGTGTCATTGTCCGCCCGCTCGCCCGAGCGAGCTCAGTCGTCCCGCTCCGGAGAAACTCGACGCATGGATTCGCAGGCCAACTCGCTGATCAACCCCGACGCCCGCGCGAGCCTCGCCAGCCCGGCGCCCGGCGCCGCCGTGGCCGCCGCGTTGCCTGGCGCGGGTGTCGCCGGCGCGGACTTCGGGCTCGGCGGCTTCGCGGAACGCATTCCCGGCATCTCGCGGATGAAGGGCAACCCGAAGCTGCCGTTCCTGATCGCCGTGGCGTTCGCGATCGCCGCGATTACCGCGCTCGTGCTGTGGAGCCGGACGCCCGACTACCGCGTGCTGTACAGCAACCTGTCGGACCGCGACGGCGGCGCGATCATTACCGCGCTCCAGCAGGCAAACGTTCCCTACAAGTTCGCCGATGCCGGCGGCGCGATCCTCGTGCCGTCGAGCCAGGTGCACGAAACGCGCCTGAAGCTCGCCGCGATGGGCCTGCCGAAAGGCGGCTCGGTCGGCTTCGAGCTGATGGACAACCAGAAATTCGGCATCAGCCAGTTCGCCGAACAGATCAACTACCAGCGCGCGCTCGAAGGCGAGCTGCAGCGCACCATCGAATCGATCAATGCGGTGCGCGGCGCGCGCGTGCATCTCGCGATCCCGAAGCCGTCGGTATTCGTGCGCGACAAGGAAGCGCCGAGCGCGTCGGTGTTCGTCGACCTCTACCCGGGCCGCGTGCTCGACGAGGGCCAGGTCCAGGCGATCACGCGGATGGTGTCGTCCGGCGTGCCCGACATGCCCGCGAAGAACGTGACGATCGTCGACCAGGACGGCAACCTGCTGACCCAGCCGGCTTCGGCATCCGGCCTCGACGCGAGCCAGCTCAAGTACGTGCAGCAGGTCGAGCACAACACGCAGAAGCGCATCGACGCGATCCTCGCGCCGATCTTCGGCGCCGGCAACGCGCGCTCGCAGGTCAGCGCGGACCTCGATTTCTCGAAGATCGAACAGACGTCGGAAAGCTACGGCCCGAACGGCGTGCCGCAGCAGGCCGCGATCCGCAGCCAGCAGACCAGCAGCGCGACCGAACTCGCGCAGGGCGGCGCGTCGGGCGTGCCGGGCGCGCTGTCGAACACGCCGCCGCAGCCGGCTTCCGCGCCGGTCGTCGCCGGCAACGGCCAGAACGCGCCGCAGACGACGCCGGTCAGCGACCGCAAGGACCAGACGACCAACTACGAGCTCGACAAGACGATCCGCCATCTCGAACAGCCGATGGGCGGCGTGAAGCGGCTGTCGGTCGCGGTCGTCGTCAACTACCAGCCGATCGCCGACGCGAAGGGCCACGTGACGATGCAGCCGCTGCCGCCCGCGAAGCTCGCGCAGGTCGAGCAGCTCGTGAAGGACGCGATGGGCTACGACGAGAAGCGCGGCGACTCGGTGAACGTCGTGAACAGCGCGTTCTCGACCGTGAGCGACCCGTACGCCGACCTGCCTTGGTGGCGCCAGCCCGACATGATCGCGATGGCGAAGGAAGCCGCGAAGTGGCTCGGCATCGCGGCGGCCGCGGCAGCCCTCTATTTCATGTTCGTGCGCCCGGCGATGCGCCGCGCATTCCCGCCGCCCGAGCCGGTCGCGCCGGCGCTCGCGGCGCCGGAAGATCCGGTCGTGCTCGACGGCCTGCCGGCGCCGGTCAAGGCCGACGACGAGCCCGACTCGCTGCTGCTCGGCTTCGAGAACGAGAAGAACCGCTACGAACGCAACCTCGACTACGCGCGCACGATCGCCCGCCAGGATCCGAAGATCGTCGCCACCGTCGTGAAGAACTGGGTGTCCGATGAACGCTGAAGGCTTGACCAAGAGCGCGCTCCTGCTGATGTCGATCGGCGAGGAAGAGGCCGCTGAGGTATTCAAGTTCCTCGCGCCGCGCGAGGTGCAGAAGATCGGCGCCGCGATGGCCGCGCTGAAGAACGTCACGCGCGAGCAGGTCGAGAGCGTGCTGCAGGACTTCGTGAAGGAAGCCGAGGAGCACACCGCGCTGTCGCTCGATTCGAGCGAGTACATCCGCTCGGTGCTGACCAAGGCGCTCGGCGAGGACAAGGCCGGCGTGCTGATCGACCGCATCCTGCAGGGCAGCGACACGAGCGGCATCGAGGGCCTGAAGTGGATGGACTCGGGCGCGGTGGCCGAACTGATCAAGAACGAGCATCCGCAGATCATCGCGACGATCCTCGTGCACCTCGACCGCGACCAGGCGTCCGAGATCGCGTCGTGCTTCACCGAGCGGCTGCGCAACGACGTGCTGCTGCGGATCGCGACGCTCGACGGCATCCAGCCGGCCGCGCTGCGCGAGCTCGACGACGTGCTGACCGGCCTGCTGTCCGGCAGCGACAACCTGAAGCGCAGCCCGATGGGCGGCATCCGCACCGCGGCCGAGATCCTGAACTTCATGACGAGCGTGCATGAGGAAGGCGTACTCGAAAGCGTGCGCCAGTACGACGCCGATCTCGCGCAGAAGATCGTCGACCAGATGTTCGTGTTCGAGAACCTGCTCGACCTCGAGGATCGCGCGATCCAGATGGTGCTGAAGGAAGTCGAGTCGGAAACGCTGATCATCGCGCTGAAGGGCGCGCCGCCCGCGCTGCGCCAGAAGTTTCTCGCGAACATGTCGCAGCGCGCGGCCGAACTGCTCGCCGAGGATCTCGACGCGCGCGGCCCGGTGCGCGTGTCCGACGTCGAGACGCAGCAGCGCCGCATCCTGCAGATCGTGCGCAACCTCGCCGAGAGCGGCCAGATCGTGATCGGCGGCAAGGCGGAAGACGCGTATGTCTGATTCGGCGAGCGATCGCGCGGGCAGCCTCACCGCCTACCAGCGGTGGGAG
>NZ_WHNU01000092.1:0-6061 GCF_009362305.1 Burkholderia sp. BE17 | reverse complement strand
CTTGGGGCCCGTGCCTGGATACATGGAGATGGGCCGCGGGATCGTCGACAATGCGACCGCGGAAAACGATGAGGTTGGAGAGATGAACGTAAATCGAGAAATTTTGCAGCCGATCGGATGCACGGGAGGTACACGATGAACAGACCAGACAAGTCGTCGAAAGCGCGTGCCGCGCTCGATCAGTTGTTCTCGGGTATTGCGCCGGCGGACGCGAAGAGCGCGTCACGTCCGGGCAATCCGTTCGAAGCGGCGGGAGACGATGTGTCCACCGACGCCAACGGTCGGGTTGAAGTGACGCTGTCGACCAGAATCCAGTTGCGCGGCTATCCGGGCGCGGACGCGTTCATGAAGCGCATGGCCGAAGCGTGGGGCCTCGAGTGGGGGACGTACGACAGCGTTCAGGCCATCGCGAAGCTGCCTGCCGGATGGCGCTCGCGCCGGCTTCCGGAAGTCACGCAGATCGTCGACGGACACGATGTGCTGCGCGCGGAGAGCAGCCTGCAGGGCGGCGAGATGTCGTATCTGAAAGTGAACCCGCGGTACTTCATCGACGCGCGCAAGGGGTTCGGCTGGGGAAAGTCGTCGAAGGCGTCCGACGATCCGGATCTCGATGGCCCCGACTGGAACTGCTTCGTGATCGATCGGGAAAAGTCCATCGAAGTGCACGAATTGACGACCTCGTCGTTGAAAGCCGATATGGACAATGCGCGCGCGACGTTGCTGAAATGGCTTGACGAGCACTATCCCAAACATCGCGATCCGTTTGCGTACTGGACGGACTGCGAAGGGGCATCCTGACTTTGCGTGGCCGCCCGGTTCGGTATCGCGGGCACAGGTTGCCCGATCGGAATCGGAGCGGATGGGTCGCACGCCGCTTCGACGCAGCGGCCGGTCGCGATGGGGGCGCCAATTGAAACGAACCAGTCCGGTCCCGATTCTCTGGGCAGCGTTTGGCGCGGCGGTCGGGTCGACCGTCATCGAGCTGCCGCTCTGGTCGATCGCCGGCGATGACGCCATCCGGAACCTGCTCCGCGACGCGCGCCTGACGGCAGCCATCGTGATGGGGCGCGGCGTGCTCGGCTCGTCCGCCGGCTTCGATCCGCTGGTCGTGGGTGTCGCGACACTCGTGCATGCCGCGCTGTCGCTTGCCTATGCGGCCGTGCTGGCGAAGGTGGTCCGGAACATGTCGCTCGGGGCCGCGCTGCTCGCAGGCGGCGCGTTCGGGCTCATCCTGTACGGCGTCAACCTGTACGCCTTCACGGCGATCTTCCCGTGGTTCATCCCGGTACGCGGCGCGATCACGCTGGTGGCCCATCTGGTATTCGGGGTCACGGCAGCAGTTGTCTACCGCCTCGCCAGACGCTAGGCCGGACGACAACCGCGGCAACGATTGCCGAGGGTTCCCGCTCCGTTCATTCGCATCCAGACCCCTGGAATAACGTGGCGTGCTGCATCGTTTAGCCGTCAGGAGACCGATACGAAGCGGCAGGCCGTTACCGCCGCGCGATGAATCTTGCGCAATCAAATCGATATGCCGGGCGCCGCCATTGGCGCCGGCGGTCGAATGGTCGGGGGCAACAATGCAGGAGCCGATCATGTGCAACTTGATTCGATCCGGGATTGGTATCGTCTGTCTCGGTTTTTCCGCGTCCGTCTTTGCGCAAATGTATGATGATCCACCGGACTACGGCACGAACTGCCGCGCGGTCGTCGCGCAAGCGAACATCGACGGTACGGAGCAGCAAATCGTGGGGCGTGCGTGTCTGCAAAGCGATGGCACATGGCAGATCGTGCAAAGTGCCGACGGCAGCGTGCTGTGGTACCCGGCGGCGGCCTATCCGTATGCGGACCCATGGTACTGGGGGCCGCCGCTTTTCATCGGCGCGGGCGTGAGCTTCATCTTCGTCGATCGTTTCCGTCATTTCCACCACTTCGATCATGTCGATCACTTCAACCGGATGGATCATCGCCGCTTCGGCATGCCGATCGGGGCAGGCTTTCACCATGGCCCGTTTCTCGGCGGCGGTGGCCATGGATTCGGCGGCATGCATCGGTTCGGCGGCATGAGCGGGGGTGGTGGAATGCGGCGGCATTAGGCCGGTGTTTCGACGTACGGTAACCGAGTTGCCCGGTTTGAACGCCAAGTCGATCCGAACGTCTGGAACGGGAGCGCGGACACTGTAAACGCATGGTGCGCGCCTGCCTGGCTGTCGCGATGCGACGTCGCGATCAGAACTTGTGGCGAATCCCGACGATCGCGAGTTCCTGCGTATCGGTGCCGGCGTTCACGCCGTACGAGCCGACCGACGCGGCGGCTTTCACGGTCGCGCCGCTCGCGTTGAGCGTGTTGCCGCTTGCCTTCTGATAGCCGAACAGCGCGTACAGGTCGGTGCGTTTCGACAGCGCGTAATCCGCGCCGAGGTTCACCTGGTTGTAGTGCGCGGAAGCCGGGCCCGTCAGCGACGTGTAGTTGTAGCCGACGCCCGCGCGCAGCGCCGGCGAGAACTGCCAGTTGAAGAACGCCGAGCCGTTGTTGAACTTCGCGTTCTGGCTGAATGCCGACAGCGTGTCCGCACCGTACTGCGTGTTCGAATACGCGAGGCCGAAGGTCGCCGGCCCGGCCACGTACTGGCCGGCCACGCGCACGATCTGGATCGACTTCGCGCTCGAGAAGCCCTGGTTGATCACGGTATTGAACAGCGTGTCCGAACTGCTCGACCACGTGCGCACGCCATTGGCGACCGTCGAGCCGCCGTTCGCGTAGAAGAAGCCGGCGCCGAGCGACAGCGGGCCGTTCGCGTAGCTCGCGCCGACGCTGTACGTGCGGCCGTTGCCGGTGGCGCCCGCGACGCCGCCGAAGCCGTACAGCGCCGCGAACTGGAAGCCCGAGATCAGCGGGCTCGTGTATTTCACCGAGTTGCTGACGCGCAGGCTGTTGTCGTAGTTGTCGAGGTCGCCCGGCGTCGCGAATACGCCGCCGAAGTAGTTGTCCTGCGTGAGGCCCTGCACGAGATCGACGACCGGATCGTACTGGCGGCCGAGCGTGACGGTGCCGTACGTGCTGCTCGCGAGGCCGACGACGGCCTTGCGGCCGAATTCGCGCTGGCCCTGGCCGAGTGCGCCGGTGCCGATGTTGAAGCCGTTCTCGAGCTGGAACAGCGCGGACAGCCCGCTGCCGAGATCCTCGATGCCGCGCAGCCCCCAGCGGCTGCCCGACAGGTTGCCGCTGCTGAACTTGACGAGGCTCGACGCGTTGCCGCTCGCGTTCTGTGCGTTGTGCACGTAGGCGATGCCAGCGTCGGCGATGCCGTACAGCGTGACGCTGCTTTGCGCGTGCGCGCCGGCGGCGTAGAGCGCGGCCGGCAGCGCGAGCAGGGCGAATGAGCGGATTCGTTTCATGGTCGGATTCCCCCGTTGGTCGATGTGTCTGACGAGTCGGTGAACGATACGGACAGCGCATCGTCAAGGGAACCAACAAATTTTCGAATCGTTATGAGGCGGCGCGGAGATGGATGCGCGCGCAACGGGCCGGCGGTCTGCGCTAGGCGCGCGGCGCCCGGGAGAATCTACGCGTCGTGCCGCCGCGACGCGTTTCTCAGCACGAGCGTCATCAGCTGCCTGCGCGACTCGACGCCGAGCTTCGCGAATGCGCGTTTCGCATACGTGTCGACGGTGGACGTCTTGAGCCCCATCGCCTGCGCGATCGCGGCCGACGTCATGCCCTGGATGAACGACGCGCACACATGCATCTCGCGCGCGGTCAGCCGCTCCTGCCATTCCGGCAGCCATTGCGCGACGAGGTCGGGATCGAGCTCGTCGCGTTGCCCTTCGTCGGCCGGGATCGCGCCGAGCAGGCGCTTGTGCGCGGACGCCATCGGCAGCACGGCCTGCGAAAGATGTTTCAGCAGGCTCAGCTCCTTCAGCAGGAACGGCGGCAGCCGCCGCGAACGCGCGATCGAGATCGAGTAGCGCGTGCCGCCCGTCATGCCCGCGATCACGCATTCGTCGTGAATGTCGCCGGCATCGAAGAACAGATGCCGGAGCTCGCTCGCGACGCGCTGCGCGGACACCTGCAGCAACTGCACGTCGCTTTCGGTTTCGATCGCCGCGTACGTTGCGTCGTCGCTCGCGTAGCTGCGGTAGTAGTGGCGCATCACCTGCGCGACCAGCTCGGGCTCGCGGCCGAAGCTGCCGATCCAGCCGACGCTGCGGCGGCCCGACGACGCACTGCGTTCGTAGTCGAGATGCACGGCGTCGAAGTCGACGTAGCGTACGAGGGTGTCGTAGACGGCGCGCATGAACTGCGGCGTCCCGATGGCTTGCGCGATGTCGCCGAGCGTTTCCGTCACGAACGCGACGTGGTTCAGCGGGAGATCGGGGGCGGGAAGCGCAGCGCTCATGGCGTCGTGTTTCGAAGAATTCAGGTGGCGCTACAGGTATCACGAATATTTTCGACTGCCTACGCGGGAATCTACTCAAACGGCCCCGACCGGCGTCGCCGTTTGTCCCGGTTTTCACGACTGACGGTGCAGGCCGCGATCTCTACATTGACCCTTGTGCTGAACACCGCTCGACGGCGTTGACGCGAGTCCGGACCGGACCGGGCGCAACGGCCGATCCCCATCACAAGGAGAATCCCCATGCGTATCCGTATCCGCCGTCGTCCGGCTCTTCGCGCCGCGCTCGCCACTTCGGCGGGGCTCGCCTTCGCGGCCAGCCTGTCCGCCTACGCGGGCGATGCCAACCTGAACGTGTACAACTGGTCGGAGTACGTCGCGAAGGACACGGTGCCCAGCTTCGAGAAGCAGACGGGCATCAAGGTCCGCTACGACAGCTACGACAGCGACGATACGCTGCAGACCAAGCTGCTCGCGGGCAGCTCGGGCTACGACATCGTCGTGCCCACGTCGAACTATCTCGCGCAGCAGATCCAGGCGGGCGTGTACCAGAAGCTCGACAAGTCGAAGCTGCCGAATCTCGCGAATCTCGACCCGGCGCTGATGAAGATGATCGCGAAGGCCGACCCGGGCAACCAGTACGGCGTGCCGTGGGCGTGGGGCACGACGGGCATCGGCTACAACGTCGAGGCGGTCCGCAAGCGGCTCGGCGACGCCGCGCCGACCGACAGTTGGGCGTTGCTGTTCGACCCGGCGAACGCGGCGAAGCTGAAAGGCTGCGGCATCTCGCTGCTCGATGCGCCGGACGCCGCGTTCGCGGCGGCGCTGCAGTACATGGGCAAGGATCCGGAGAGCAAGAACCCGGCCGACTACCAGGCCGCCTACGACGTGCTGAAGAAGATTCGCCCGTACGTGACGCAGTTCAGCTCGGCCGGCTACGCGGACGATCTCGCGAACAACGACGTGTGCGTCGTGCTCGGCTGGTCGGGCGACGTGAGCATCGCGCGGCGGCGCACGCAGGACGCGAAGCGTTCGTACGAAATCCGCTACGTGAATCCGAAGGAAGGCGGCCTGCTGTGGTTCGACGTGATGGCGATTCCGAAGGATGCGCCGCATCCGGAAGCCGCGCTGAAGTGGATCAACTACATCGAGGATCCGAAGACCAACGCGGCGATCACGAACGAGATCTTCTATCCGAGCGCGAACAAGGCCGCGCGCGCGTTCGTGACGCCGGCGATCGCGCAGGATTCGAGCATCTACCTGCCTGACGGCACGCTCGCGAAGACGTCGCTCGCGATGCCGCGAAGCGCCGATGTCGCACGGATGCAGAACCGTCTGTGGCTGCAGCTGAAGTCGGGCGGTTGAGGGCGACGGCGATGATCCCATTCCTCCCGGAAGTGCCGGCCGCGGCCGGCGCACGCCACGACGCCTTCGTGCGCATCGAGAACGTCGTGAAGAATTCGGCGACAGCACGGCCGTCGACAACGTGAACCTGACGATCGCGAAGAACGAATTGTTCGCACTGCTCGGCAGCTCGGGCTGCGGCAAGTCGACGCTGCTGCGCATGCTCGCCGGGCTGGAAACGGCGACCTCCGGCAAGATCTTCGTCGACGGCGAGGATCTCGCGTCGCTGCCGCCGTACCGCCGCCCGGTGAACATGATGT
>NZ_WHNU01000091.1:0-6082 GCF_009362305.1 Burkholderia sp. BE17 | reverse complement strand
GCCATCAGTCGCGCACGCAGTCGACGTAATACTCGACGCGGCCGTTCACCTCTTCCGCGACGAGGCCGTGGATGTCGGTGTGGAAGCCCGGGAAACGCTCGTTGAAGTCGCGCGCGAACCGCAGGTAGTTCACGATCGTCTTGTTGAAGCGCTCGCCCGGGATCAGCAGCGGAATGCCCGGCGGGTACGGCGTGAGCAGGATGCTCGTCACGCGGCCTTCGAGCTCGTCGAGCGGCACGCGGTCGATCTTGCGGTGCGCGAGCTTCGCGAACGCGTCCGACGGCTTCATCGCCGGTTCCATGTCCGACAGGTACATCTCGGTCGTCAGGCGGGCGATGTCGTTCGCGCGGTACACGTCGTGGATCTGCGTGCACAGGTCGCGCAGGCCGACGCGCTCGTAGCGCGGATGCTGCGCGACGAATTCCGGCAGCACGCGCCACAGCGGCTGGTTGTTGTCGTAGTCGTCCTTGAACTGCTGCAGCTCGGTCACCATCGAGTTCCAGCGGCCCTTCGTGATGCCGATCGTGAACATGATGAAGAACGAGTACAGGCCGGTCTTCTCGACGATGATCCCGTGCTCGGCCAGGTACTTCGTGACGATCGCGGCCGGGATGCCCGTCTCGCCGAACTCGCCGTCGACGTCGAGCCCCGGCGTGATGATCGTCGCCTTGATCGGGTCGAGCATGTTGAAGCCTTCCGCGAGCGGGCCGAAGCCGTGCCAGTGGTCGTTCGGCTTCAGCATCCAGTCTTCGCGCGAACCGATGCCTTCTTCCGACAGGTTGTCCGGGCCCCACACGCTGAAGAACCAGTCGTCGCCGTATTCGGCGTCGACCTTGCGCATCGCGCGGCGGAAGTCGATCGCCTCGGCGATCGATTCCTCGACGAGCGCGGTGCCGCCCGGCGGCTCCATCATCGCGGCCGCGACGTCGCACGACGCAATGATCGCGTACTGCGGGCTCGTCGACGTGTGCATCAGGTACGCCTCGTTGAAGCGGTGCTTGTCGAACGTGCGGTTCTCCGAATCCTGCACGACGATCTGCGACGCCTGCGAGATGCCGGCGAGCAGCTTGTGCGTCGAGTGCGTCGCGAACACGAGCGCGCCCGTGCGCGGGCGGCCGTCGCCGATCGCGTGCATGTCGCGGTAGAAATCGTGGAACGTCGCGTGCGGCAGCCACGCTTCATCGAAGTGCAGCGTGTCGAGCAGGTCGCCGAGCAGATCCTTGATCATCTCGACGTTGTAGACGACGCCGTCGTACGTGCTCTGCGTGATCGTCAGGATCCGCGGCTTCATGTCCGGGTTCTCGCGCAGTGCCTCGCGCGCGAACGGGTTCGCCTCGATCTTCTTGCGGATGTTCTCCGGCTTGAATTCGTCGCGCGGGATCGGCCCGATGATGCCGAAATGGTTGCGCGTCGGCGTGAGGAACACCGGAATCGCGCCCGTCATCGTGATCGCGTGCAGGATCGACTTGTGGCAGTTGCGGTCGACCAGCACGATGTCGCCGGGCGCGACCGTCGCGTGCCAGACGATCTTGTTCGACGTCGACGTGCCGTTGGTCACGAAGAACAGGTGATCGGCGCTGAAGATGCGCGCCGCATTGCGCTCGGACGCCGCGACCGGGCCCGTGTGGTCGAGCAGCTGGCCGAGTTCGTCCACCGCGTTGCAGACGTCCGCGCGCAGCATGTTCTCGCCGAAGAACTGGTGGAACATCTGGCCGAGCGGGTTCTTCAGGAACGCGACGCCGCCCGAGTGGCCCGGGCAGTGCCACGAGTACGAGCCTTCGTCCGCGTACTTGACGAGTTCCTTGAAGAACGGCGGCGCGAGCGAGTCGAGATAGACCTTCGCCTCGCGGATGATGTGGCGCGCGACGAACTCCGGCGTGTCCTCGAACATGTGGATGAAGCCGTGCAGCTCGCGCAGGATGTCGTTCGGCAGATGCCGCGACGTGCGCGTCTCGCCGTACAGGAAAATCGGGATGTCCGCGTTGCGGCGGCGCACTTCGGTGACGAACGCGCGCAGCTCGATGATCGCGGTCGCGAGCTCGGGCAGTTCGCCGTCCTGACCCGTTTCGCCGAGCATGAGTTCGTCGTCGTCGATCGACAGGATGAAGCACGACGCGCGGCTCGACTGCTGCGCGAACGACGTCAGATCGCCGTAGCTCGTGAGACCGAGGACTTCGACGCCCTCCTTCTCGATCGCTTCGGCCAGCGCCCGGATGCCGGAGCCCGAGATGTTCTCGGAGCGGAAATCTTCGTCGATGATGACGACGGGGAAACGAAACTTCATGGGCGATTCTCCAAAAAGAACGACCGCGGCGCGTCACGCGCAGCGGTCACCCGGAAACTGGTGAGACGTTATGCAACCAGATCAGGTTTTCGGTAGCGTGACACCGCGCTGCCCCTGATACTTGCCGCCGCGATCGGCGTACGACACGTCGCACACTTCGTCGCTCTCGAAGAAGAGCACCTGCGCGACGCCTTCGTTCGCGTAGATCTTCGCGGGCAGCGGCGTGGTGTTCGAGAATTCCAGCGTGACGTAGCCTTCCCACTCGGGCTCGAACGGCGTCACGTTGACGATGATCCCGCAGCGCGCGTAGGTCGACTTGCCGAGGCAGACCGTCAGCACGGTGCGCGGGATGCGGAAATATTCGACGGTGCGGGCCAGCGCGAACGAATTCGGCGGGATGATGCACACGTCGCCCTTGAAATCGACAAACGAACCCTCGTCGAAGTTCTTCGGATCGACGATCGTCGAGTTGATGTTCGTGAAGATCTTGAATTCGTCCGCGCAGCGGATGTCGTAGCCGTAGCTCGACGTGCCGTAGCTGACGATCCGGCGGCCGTCCGCGGACGCGCGAACCTGATCGGGCACGAACGGCTCGATCATCTTGTGCTCTTCGGCCATGCGCCGAATCCATTTGTCGGACTTGATGCTCATATCGGGGCGCCAGGAAACGCTGCGTGACAGTCAGGAACGGCCGCTCGCGCGAGGCGGCGGCCGGGAAAGGCGCACATTTTACGCGATCATCGGCCCGCGCACGCGGCGACCGTCAACGGATCACGCCGCAGGCGAGCGCAGGCCCCGCGCCATGCTGCGGGAACGCGGGATCGCTCGCGTCGCGGTGCACCAGCGCCGCGCGGCTCATCGCCGAGCGCACGCCATCGAGGGCCAGATCGGCAGCGACGATGAAGCCGGCCGCGACGCCGTTCGCGTCCGCATGGATGTTGCCGAGATCGCCGGCGACGCGGGCGCCCGCGCGCAGGCGGTCGGCGGCCGGCGCGAACACCGGGCCGGCGCTCGAGCCGTCGCCCGCGTTGCAGTCGCCGCGCTCGTGCACCTGCAGCGCGTGATCGCTGTTCGGCGGCAGGCCGACCAGGTTGTAGGTGACCTGGACGCCGTCCGGACGCTCGACGAACGTCACCGCGCCGCGCGCCTGCGAGCCGACCGTCGGCTGCAGTTGTGCGTCGGCCCGTTTTTCGTGCGACGAGGAAAAGGAGCTGCAGCCGGCCAGCAGGCCCAGCGCGGCGGCGGCCAGCAGCGCGCGCCGCGCGCGGCCGGCGCGCACGCCGTGATGTCGTTGTTTCATTCGATCCTCATGCCGGCTAACGGCCGTTTGACGCGACGGTCGTGCCGGGTGGGTAAAGGGACCCGGGAAAAGTCGCCATGATACCGCGCCTCGCGGCGCCGTAAACAGCGTGAGGCCCCGCCCCGCAAGGGTTTTACGTATTTTGAACAACGATCGTCGGGAACTTCGACGTCATGTCGCGCGCACGCTCGGCAATCGCCAGCGCGACCCCGCGCGCGATGTCGCGGTAGCGACGCGCCAGCGCACCGTCCGGATCGGCCGCGACCGTCGGCGTGCCGCTGTCGGCCCGCTCGCGGATCGCGATGTCGAGCGGCAGGCTGCCGAGCACGTTCACATCGTAGTCCTTCGCCATCCGCTCGGCTCCGCCGGCGCCGAAGATATGCTCCTCGTGGCCGCAGTTCGAGCAGATGTGGATGCTCATGTTCTCGACGATGCCGAGGATCGGAATCCCGACCTTCTCGAACATCTTCAAGCCCTTCTTCGCGTCGAGCAGCGCGATGTCCTGCGGCGTCGTGACGATCACCGCGCCCGTGACGGGCACGCGCTGCGCGAGCGTCAGCTGGATGTCACCGGTGCCGGGCGGCATGTCGACGATCAGGTAGTCGAGCTCGCGCCAGTTGGTCTGGCGCAGCAACTGCTCGAGCGCGGAGGTCGCCATCGGGCCGCGCCACACCATCGGGTTGTCTTCCTCGATCAGGAAGCCGATCGAGTTCGCCTGCAGCCCGTGGCCGACGAGCGGGTTCATCGACTGGTTGTCGGGCGACTCGGGGCGCTGGCCGTGGATGCCGAGCATCGTCGGCAGCGACGGGCCGTAGATGTCGGCGTCGAGAATGCCGACCGATGCGCCTTCCGCGGCGAGCGCGAGCGCGAGGTTCACGGCCGTCGTGCTCTTGCCAACGCCGCCCTTGCCCGATGCGACCGCGACGATGTTCTTCACGTTCGGCAGCAGCTTCACGCCGCGCTGCACCGTGTGCGCGACGATCTCCTGCGACACGGCGACGCGCGCGTCGCGCACGCCCGGCACGGCCTGAAGCGCCGCAGCGACGCGTGCGCGCACGTCGTCATGCTGGCTGCGCGCGGGATAACCGAGCACCACGTCGAGCGTCACGACATCGCCGTCGATCGCGACGTTGCGCACGCCCTTGTTCGCCGCATACGGACGGCCGGTATTGGGGTCGACGACAGCCGCCAGCGCGGTGTCGACTTGTGCCCGGTCAATGCTCATCGAAACTCCGTGAAAACGTTTTTCTCGCGCGCAAAGGTCAAAAAATATCAAATTACGCTGCGAAAATCGGGAAAAGTGAAAGAATCTGTTGCATGCCATTGCGCGAACGCGCGACCCGGCGCACTCTTCGCGTGCGGCATGCTATGGGGCCAAATCGGCCACTAACCGCCTATATTGTAGAGGCTGACGCGTCGCACTGTCCGAACAGCCACGCTGACGGACTGGGCATGCAGCCGCCTCGGCGGCTGCCGCGAGCACGGACCGGCCTTCCTTGTTTCGGCCGGCCTGCGCTGGGAGCCGTAAAACTGTTGTTGTCGTCGTTGTCGACTCGTTCAACCAAGAGAGGAATCCAAGATGAACATGAAAATCGCGACTCGCCTGTCCGTCTTCGCCCTGGCCGGTGCAGTGCTGGCCGGCTGCGCATCGCCGCAAGGCACCAACACGGCCGTCGGTACCGGCACGGGTGCGGCTCTGGGCGCAGGCATCGGCGCTCTGGCTGGCGGCGGCAAGGGCGCGGCGATCGGCGCGGGCGTCGGCGCGCTGGTCGGCGGCGTGACGGGTTACAACTGGCAGGCGATCAGGAACAAGCTCGCGCCGTCGGCAGCGAAGACGGGCACGCAGGTGACCGAGCAGCCGGACGGCTCGTTGAAGCTGAACGTGCCGAGCTCGGTGACGTTCGCGACGAACCAGTACGCGATCACGCCGGCATTCACGCCGCTGCTGAACGACCTGGCGACGACGCTGAACCAGAACCCGCAAGTGACGGCATCGGTCGTCGGCTACACGGACAGCACGGGCTCGGCGCAGCTGAACCAGACGCTGTCGCAGAACCGCGCGCAAAGCGTCGTGAACGCGCTCGCGCAGCGCGGCGTCAACGCCGGCCGCCTGTCGGCGCAGGGCATGGGCCCGTCGAACCCGATCGCGGACAACGCGACCGAAGCCGGCCGCGCACAGAACCGCCGCGTCGAAATCTACCTGCGCGCAGCGCAGGCGCAGTAAGCGCACGACGAGGAGAAGGCGCGGGCACGCCGCCCGCGCAGCCCCGCCGGACAAGGCGTCCGTCGGGGCCGGTAACAAATCGAAAAAATTTTCGAACTTCCTTCGCGGGCCGTGGTCAGTATTTACGGTACGCGGCTGGTAGTTGCCGGCGCGTCACCATTCTCCTCTTGTCGTTGTTGCTCCGGGGCCGTATCCGCCCCGGTTTTTTTTGCCTGCAGAATTCGTGCTGCAACGCAGCAGCACCGCCGGACACGCCGTTTGCGCGGCCCCGCCC
>NZ_WHNU01000090.1:0-6742 GCF_009362305.1 Burkholderia sp. BE17 | reverse complement strand
GTGGCGACGGGGGCGGTGGAGAGGATGCGGGCGAGCCGCGGTGCGGCCGGATCAGACGCCGTCGTCGTCGATTTCCTTGCGCTCCCGGCGTTCCTCGTTGCCGCGGCGCGCGCGCAGGCGCTGGCGCGACAGGACGGCGATCACCTGCTGGGTGGGCGCGCCGGACGGCAGCTCGTTGCGGATGCGATCGGGCACCATCGGCAGGCCCGCGCGCTGCCGGCGCAGCGCCTTTGCGATTGCCCGGCGGCATTCGTCCCCGTGGCAATCCCATTCATCGCGGATTCTCTGGCAATAACGGCATTGTTCCATCGGGACAGTCTAACGCGTCTTCGGGAACCGGGCAGGGCACGGGGCCGAACACGTCACGCGCTGGGTGCGGCCCCGGCGAGCGCTTGCGCATGAGACTGGAAGCGGCGGTGTTCTTCCGGCGGCACGAGCGAGCCGCCCGTCGCCCAGATGACGTGCGTCGACCGGCGCATGTCGATCGCGTGGCGCCGCACGTAATCGCGGCCGGCGGACGACCGCGTCAGCCAGCCGGGCCCGCCGACGGCAGCGGCGGCCGACGGCTCGAGTTCCACGCCGGTGGTGCGCCGAACCGCCAGCAGTTGCGCGTAGAGCTGCTCGTCGCTGACGGTGAAGACGCCCGACAATTGCGACGCCATCAGCGGACCGACAAGATGCGATGCCTGCGCGACCGCCAGGCCGTCGGCCTCGGTCCGGTTGTCGAGCCCCACGTCGTAGACGGACACCGGCTTGTCGACCCCGGCGGCAAGCTGGACCAGCATGCATGGCGAAGCGACGGGCTCGGCGAAAAAGCAATGCACGTGCTTGCCGAACAGCGCGTTGAGGCCATAGGCGATGCCGCCCGGCGCACCGCCGACACCGCACGGGATATGCACGAACAGCGGATGCGCCGCGCTCACGATGCGGCCCGCCGCGGCGAGCTGCGCGGCGAGATGCCGGGCGCTTGCGGCATAACCCAGGAACAGCATCGGCGAGCCTTCGTCGTCGACGAAATGGCAGCGCGGGTGACTGCGCGCCTGCGATCGTCCGGCCGCGACGGCTTGCGCATAGTCGCCGTCGTGCTCGACCACGCGAACGCCGCGGTTTCTCAGGCGTGCCTTCTTCCACGGCTTCGCGTCGGTCGACATGTGAACGACCGACTCGAACCCCAGCGCGGCGGCCATCACGCCGATGCTCAAGCCGAGATTGCCGGTGCTGCCCACGATGACGGTGTGCACGGCAAACAGCGCGCGCGCGGCGGCCGACGCGAGGATCCGCCGGTCTCCCGCGGGTTCGAGCAGCCCGTGTTCGATCGCGATCGACTCCGCGAGCGCCAGCACTTCGTGAAAGCCGCCGCGCGCCTTGATCGAACCGGCGATCGGCAGCGCATCGTCGCGCTTGATGAACCAGGCGCCGTGCTCGTCGGCCGAGTGCGACAACGCGCGCTGCAAATCATCCGCCGGCATCAGCGGCGACTCGATTTTCCCCGCGGTGGCCGCGAGTTCGGGAAACAGCTCGGCCATCAGCGGCTCGCATCGCGCCAGCCGCGCTTCGGCCATTGCAATGGCGTCGAACGACGGCGCGTCCTGCGGCAACGGGCTGCCGGCATCGGGGTTCAGCCACAGCAATGGGCGACGGGATTGAAGTTCGGCTAATAGGTTGGCGGGTTGGAGCGTGATGATCACGGATCGGCCTCGGCGTCGTTCAGCAGAATGATGACGGGCAATGCTACGATTCCGGCCGGTGGCGCGAAAGCGCCGATTTCTAATGGAAGCATTAGCCTGGCTTATATCCATGCGACTGGACGGTTCGATTCTCGGTGCGTTGCTCTGCTTTGAAACCGCCGGCCGACTGCTGAGCTTCACGAAGACGGCGCAGGCGTTCAACCTGACGCAAAGCGCCGTGAGCCAGCAGATCCGGCACCTGGAGGACCGGCTCGGCTATCCGCTGTTCGTTCGTCAGGCGCGCGGGCTGAAGTTGACGGAGAAAGGCGCGACGCTGCTCGGGACGATGTCGGGCGCGTTCGGCGACATCAATCGCACGCTTCAGGCGCTCGGGATGCCGAACGCGCCGCTGCAGGTGAGCTGTCTGCCGTCGCTTGCGCTGCAATGGCTGATGCCGCGTCTGACCGAGTTTCATCGGCAACAGCCGAACGTGTCGGTGCGCGTGAAAGCCGAGTTCCAGTTGCTGGACCGGCAGGCGATGGAAACCGACGACATCGATGTGGCGGTGCGCTACGATCCGGTGCAATACAGCCGGCTGCATGCCGACGCGATCCTCGACGAAACCCTGTTTCCGGTCGCGACGCCTGCGTATCTGGCGCAACATCCGTCGTTCGCCGGCGGGAAATCGCTCGACGGCGTCGTGCTGCTGCACGACGCCGCGCCGTGGGTCGGCGCGCCCGAGTTCGTGGAGTGGCGCACGTGGCTGGAGGAAGCCCGTCCGGCGTGGAGCACGCATCTGGACGGTCCGCAGTTCAATTTCTCCAGCCTTGCGATCACGGCCGCGCTGAACCACCAGGGCGTCGCGATGGGCCGCGCAGCGCTGGTGCATGACGAGATCGTGAGCGGACGATTGGTCGACGTGTTCGGAACGCACGTGCGCGCGCCGGCGCGCTACATGCTGCTGTCACGCAATCCCGACGATCCGCGCACCGCGGCGTTTTCGGGCTGGCTCAAGGCCGAGTGCGCGCGCTTCGACGAAGCACGGTCGCAATGGCTTTCGAACGGAAATGGATGCCGGTGACGATGTCGCTTCGTTCGCGCGGTGCTTTCGTCGCGAAAGCATCGACCACGGCAGGTTGAATGGGACTGCGAAGCAATCGGGTGAGGGAGCGTGCGTGAAACTACGATTTCCCATCCGTCTCCATACTGATTCCTTGCAGGCCGGCGGGAACGAGCGGTTTACCTGAGCGACCAGATTCCCCAGATGGCGATCAACAGGCCAAGGCCGAGCCCGCAGCCAAGCAACACATAGGTTTCCATCTCGTGCCTCTGAAAGCGGGGCAGCGCCGACGTCGGCATCAGCGTGCGGGTAGAAAATCGGTAACGTGTCGTCCGCGCCGTCGGGCGGAGCGAAACGCCGGGCCCGCGAATACTACGCTTTGCAGCTTTCAGAACGCATGCGCGATCGATGGCGGCGCGCCGATCGTCATTTCTTGCCGGCGTGCCCGCTGTCCGTTTGAGCGACGGGCGAACCGCCATGCCTGAACACGCCCGATTTCCAGATCATCTGCGATGCCGCGGCGAGCACGAACAGCAGCACGACCATCCGGAAGATCCTCGGCGACATCTTGTCCCGCAGCGGGCGGACGAGCCACATGCCGGCAATGGCGGGCAGGCTGGCCGCCGCCGAGATGGCCAGGTCGGCGCCGCTGGCGTGCGCGGTGCCGCTGAACGTCGTAATCAGCGTGACGATCGACACCACGAGGATGATCGCGATTTGCTTCGTGAACACGCGCCCGGTCGCGCCTGACGAAATCAGGTAGGTGGCGAGCAGCGGGCCCGGAACCGATGCGATGCTTTCCATCAGCGCCGCGCCGAACCCGAGCGCGAATCCGACGGGCTTCTGCCACGCGTCCGGCAGGTTGAGCTTCGGTGCGGCGAGCATCAGCGTCGCGGCAACGATCAGCAGTGCGCCCGATGCCGCCTGCGCGTGCCCCGGATTGAGGGACAGCAGGATCGCCACGCCGACGATATTGCCGATGACGGTGCCCGCGATCGGTGCGGCGATTTTCCGGGCCGTCGCCAGCACCTGGCCGCCTTCGAGCGCCTGCGGAATGTTGCCGAGGATGATCGGCATCGACAGCAGCAGCACCGCATGCCGGATCGGCAGGAACTGGCTGAGTATCGGCATCGCGATCAGCGGTACGCCGATGCCCGTGATCCCCTTGGCCATGCCGCCCAGCAGCAGCGCGACGGCTATGCCGGCCAGGTCGAACGCGGTAAGCCCCTGCAGGCTGGAGACCAGCACACCTTCAGTCAGATTGAAATGAATCATGGAATGGCATGTCGCGGCATCACCGGCAGCGAGCGCGGTCGATGGAGCCTGTTGCGGTCGCGTGCGTTCCGCACGCATTCGTTTTGGTCTGGCTTGAACCGGTCATCCGATCGCATGGCACCGCCTTTGGTGCGGCCGGCGAGCGCGCGGCCCCTTCCGGCCGGCAGGTCGTCCCGGCAAGCATGAGCAACGCGGTGGCGTGGTTCAACATGGCTTCTCGCCCGCCGGTCGGTGCGCATGCAATCGGCGCGGCGGATCGAGCGTGCATCTTACCTGAGGGCAGTCGGAGGACGTTCGGCTCGATCGCGGCGCGGGGCCGGGTGCCGTGCCGTTTGCCGTACTGTCGCTTCGGTTCAGTATGATTCATGATGCTTCACCGCCTCATGTAAAACATACATGCCCTGGAACAAGGAGACCCGATGACGCTTGCCCAGTTGCAGGCACTGGCCGCCGTAGTCGAACTCGGCTCGCTGACGGCCGCGGCCGACCGGCTCAGTCGCAGCCAATCCGCGATCAGCCATGCATTGACCGAGCTGGAGGACATCACGCAGGTCAAGCTGCTCTGGCGTGACCGGCAGCCGGTCGTGTTGACGGCGGCGGGCGAACGCCTGTGGCCGTATGTCCAGAGCGTGGTGCGTGAAGCGCAGATGCTGCGGCAGCAGTTCAGCCTGTCGCGCGGCAAGCTCGAAGGAAAGCTGGTGGTCGCGTCGCTGCCGAGCGTCTCGCTGGCGTTCGTCGTCCCCGCGCTCGAGGCGTTGAAGGAGCTGCACCAGGGTGTGTCGGCGGTGCTGCTCGAAGGCACGGACAGCGAAGTCGAAGGGTGGATCGACGACGGTACCGCCGACATCGGCGTGGTGGCCGGCACGAAGACGTTCGCGCACACTCTGCCGCTGCTCGACGAGGATTTTGTCGCGGTGGCGGCGGACGGCATGTTCGGCGGCCGCAAGAGCGTGTCGGCAAAACAGTTGTCCGCGGCGCCGTTCATTTTCTCGAAGGCCGGGTGCGGGCCGCTGATCGCGGATTACTTCGCGCGTGGCGGTGCGCCGCTTCGGGCCGCGTTCAACGTGGTCGAGATGCGCACCATTCTTTCGATGGCGGAGGCCGGCATGGGCGTGTCGATCGTGCCGCGCATCACGCTCACGTACACGCCGTTCGGCGGCCGCGTGCTGGAACTGTCGCCGAGATTGCATCGTTCCGTGCGGTTGTCGTGGAACGTGACCGGCAACGCGGTTATCGACGAGTTCGTGAGGCTCGTCGACGCACAACGCGTCAAGGCGGGGAAGGCGATCCAGACACGCGCGAAGAAGGGCAGGTAACCCGCGATCCGCACGATGAAAAGCGCTCATGGGCGGCTTGCAATTTATTCATGTTGAAGATGATCGAGATGCAATACATTGTTCGAACCTCGTCAACTTGACTGCTCTGCCGCGAAGGAGACTGCCGTGCCGGCCCTGCCCACCCTGTTTGCGTTCGGACTCGTGTCGCTCGGCATGGTGCTGACGCCCGGACCGAACATGATCTACCTGGTTTCGCGCTCGATCTGCCAGGGCCGCCGCGCAGGGCTCGTGTCGCTCGGCGGCGTCGCGCTGGGGTTCGTTTTCTACATGTTTTGCGCGGCGCTCGGCATCACCGCGCTGGTGCTGACCGTGCCGTATGCGTACGACGTGCTGCGCTTTTCCGGCGCGCTCTATCTGTCGTACCTGGCGTGGCAGGCGCTCAAGCCGGGCGGCCGCTCCGCGTTCCAGGTCCGGCAGTTGCCGCACGACAGCCGCGTCAGGCTATTCACGATGGGTTTCGTGACGAACCTCGCGAATCCGAAGATCGCGGTGATGTATCTGTCGCTGCTGCCGCAGTTCATTTCACCGGGGCACGGCAGCGTGCTCGCGCAATCGCTGGCGCTCGGCTGCGTGCAGATCGCGGTGAGCGTCAGCGTCAACGCGCTGATCGCCTGCATGGCCGGTTCCATCGCGGGTTTTCTGGCGGGACGGCCGGTCTGGGCGTCGGTCCAGCGCTGGTTGATGGGCACCGTGCTGGCCGGATTGGCGGTGCGTATCGCGCTGGAATCGCAACGCTAGAGCGGGCGGCTTGCGGTTCATGCAGCCGCAGCCGGCAACCCTGCGTCCCGTCGCAAGCCTCCCGCTTCGTCATCCGGCGCAATTGCCCTCGGCATCCTTCCCGACCTGCACGGGCGCTGCCTTTTCACCGCGTCGGCTGCGTGTCGCGAGCCAGCACAGGATCGATCCGCCGCACACCATCACCGCGCCTTGCCAGAATTCGACCGGCAGCGGCGCATGCAGCAGCGTCGCGGCGAGCGCGGCGGCGAGCACCGGCGTCAGGTACGACGCGCCGACGATGATCGTCACGTTGCCGTGCATGATGCCGGTGTTCCATGCCGCATAGCCGAACCCCAGCGCCGACGCAGCCAGCACGATATAGATGACCGCGTGAAGACTGAACGTCATGGCGCCGCCGCCTTCGATCGCGAACTTGATCCAGAGCGCCGCTGCGACCAGCATGAAGAACGGCGTGACGCCGTTCTTGCCGTCGGCAATGCGTGCCGTCACCGTGCAATAGCCGGCCCAGATCAGCGCGCCGAAGAAGGCGAGGCCATAGCCATCGTCTTATACATATCTTCGAGCCCCGGTTGCCGAGGCCGGAAAGAAGCGTTTACATTCAATGAGATAGCGCAGCGCTTGTAAACTGTCGGCGGATCGCGTTTACTTTCGCACTTTTCGTGAAC